>CAIPNE010000528.1 GCA_903866355.1 uncultured Gammaproteobacteria bacterium | reverse complement strand
GCGCGCGAGGCGCCGTTGTTGACCTTAGATTCGGGTCCGGTTTCAGGGGTTACTGGTTCGCTGTACTTGGGTCGGGTCATGAACGAGCCCAACATCATCACCACCGACATGGGCGGTACGTCGTTCGATGTGGGCGTGATCCACGACGGCCGTGCGGTGGTGTCGTATAAGAGTTTGGTTCATCAATACGAATATTTTCTGCCCAAAGTGGATGTCCAAACCATGGGTACCGGCGGTGGCAGCAAAGTGTGGATCGACAAAACCACGAAATCGCTCCGAGTGGGTCCCCAGAGTGCGGGCGCGACACCTGGCCCCATTTGCTACGGGCGCGGCGGGGAAATTCCCACCACCACCGATGCCGACGTGGTGCTGGGATACTTGGACGCGGAAAACTTTGCCGGCGGCACGATGCAACTGGATCGGGAAGGCGCCACGCGGGGTCTGCAAAAATTGGCCGATGAACTCGGCATGGGATTGTACGAACTGGCCAGCGGTGTGGCCCAGATAGCCGAATTTCAGATGGCCGATCTGGTGCGCAAAGCGACCATTCAGAAAGGTCTGGACCCGCGCGATTTCGTGCTGTTTGCCTTTGGTGGGGCGGGGCCGGTGCATATGGCCGTCAGTGCGCGCGAAGCGGGCATTAAGCGCGTGGTGGTGCCGCAGGGCGATACGGCTTCTACCTGGTGCGCGTTCGGCGCGGCCTCTGCCGACACCCTGCATGTCAACGAGCAGGTGCGGATCATGTCCTCGCCGTTCAATGTCGACAGCATCAACGGCGTGCTGGCAGAACTCGCTGCCAAAGGCCGCGCGCAGTTGGCCGAAGATGGCATTCCGGTGGCACAGCAAACCTTCCACTGTTCACTAGACATGCGTCACCGCGGGCAGATCAACGAAGTAGAAGTGGGCATCGACAGCGAGCAGTTGACCACCGAGGATCTCGAAGACCTCCGCGGCCGCTTTGTGCGGCGCTACGAACAGCTTTACGGCCACGGGGCTTCGTTGCTCGGCGCGCGCCTAGAGTGCGTGACCTTTCGGGTGCGGGCGAGCGCCGTTTCACGGAAACCCAGCCTCATTGCGGCCACCGAACTGACCGCCGAGGTGCCGGCTGGCGCCAAAACCGGGGAGCGTTCAATTTACTGGGCAGAGTGGAAAAAAGCCGCCCCCAGCCCGATCTACAACGGCTATGCGCTGCTGCCGGGCAATGCTATCGACGGTCCCTGCGTCATCGAAACCACGACCACCTCCATCGTGGTCCACCCCGGGCAGCGCGTCGCCGTGGATGCCCTGCGTAACTTTGTCATCGACACCGACGCCCAAGCTGCGGTTTAAGAGGAATTACCATGCCCCGCATTAGCCAAATTACCGATATCGATTTCGACGGTGTTAATCATCCCTACGTGCCACCGGCGGTGTTGCGCATTTCGCCCAAGCTCAAACTCCATCGCGAGTGGGATCAGGAAGTGGATCCCATTACCTACGAAGTGGTCCGCCACAACCTCTGGCAGATCAACGAAGAGCACGGCGCCACTATCCAACGCTTGTCGGGTTCCCCGGTGGCGATGTACGCGCTCGATCTCAATCCCTCGCTGCTGACCGAGGACGCCGAGTTCGTCTATTTCGGGCCGTACATGCAGTACATGTCGGGCGTGACCGACACCCAAGTAAAATGGACGTTGGAAAACCGCAGCGATAATCCCGGCATTAGCGAAGGCGATATGTTTTTGGCTAACGACCCCTGGGTCGGTGCGGCGCATCAGCAGGATGTCATGTTGCTGTGTCCGGTGTTTTGGGAAGGCGAACTGTTTTGCTGGGTCACCAACTGTCTCCACCAATACGATATCGGTGGCATCACGCCCGGTAGTTTCTGTCCCTCGGCGGAATCGGCTTACGACGAAGGCATCATGTTGCCGCCGATCAAAATTATCGAACGCGGCGAGATTCGTCGTGACATCGAAGCGGTGTATTTACGCTCATCGCGTAAGCCGCAGATGGTGGCGCTGGATTTCCGGGCGCAGCTAGCGGGCAATACCACTGCCAGCAAGCGGGTGGTCGAACTCATTCAGCGCTACGGGCCACGTACCGTAAAAGGCGTGATGAAGAAAATCATCGACAATTCCGAGAAGTCCTACCTCGAGAAAATGACGCGCATTCCCGATGGCTTCTGGCAGGACCGTACTTATATTGAAGCCTGTCGTCCGGGCGACCGACGTACGCACCGGGTGCAGTTACAACTGCGTAAAGAAGGCAACCGGTTAGTGTTTACCAATGATGGGACGGCCGACCAGGAAGGCGCGATGAACGCCACGTATTCGGGCTGGCGGGGCGCCATTATGGTGGCAATCACCGAGCTGCTTTGTTGGGACCAGTATTTCGCCGTGGGTGGTGCTTTGCGGCACATCGACTTCGATCCCATCCCCGGCACCTTGAATTGCGCGAACTTTCCGGCCTCGGTGTCTACGGCGCCCATTCAGTCGATGGAAATTTCGCTCTATCCCGCCTACAACGTGCTGTCGAAAATGATTTATCCCGACGCCGAAATGCGCAAAGACATCATGTGCATTGGGGGCACTAGTCAGTGGCCTGCCACGCTGTTCCGCGGCATCGATCAATGGGGCGAACGCTATGGCTACCTGTTGATTGATCCCATCGGTGGCGCCATCGGTGCGTTTTCACACGGCGACGGCATTAACACCGGCGGTCAGTCGCGGACCCCTATTTGCCAGCTGCCGAATGTTGAGCACACCGAGCAGAGCTTCCCGGTGTTGTTCTTGTATCGCAAGGAATTACCAGACTCCGGCGGCGCGGGTAAATACCGCGGCGGCTTGTCGGCCGAGAGCTGCTTTATCCCGCATAACACGACGGTTATCACCCAGGACACGCTGTCCTCGGGCAACGCCACGCCGACTTCTACCGGCATGATGGGCGGCTATCCGTCCACCACCAATGCCTATACGTTTCTGCGCAATACCGACATCCTGGAACGCATGGCGGACCGCAAAATGGTGGAAGACATTCACGAAGTCGTGGGCGAAGAAGAACTGCTCCAGCTGCGGCAAGAGAACTTTCTGCAACACAAAACAGATGTCTATGCCGTGCGCTGGACCGGTGGTGGGGGCTTTGGCGACCCCATGGACCGCGCGCTGGCGGACATTGCAGAAGACCTTGAACACCTGTCGGTCACGCCGCAAGCGGCGCATGACCTCTACGGTGCCGTGCTAGATGCAAACGGCGAAATTGATGAGGCTGCCAGTGTGGCGCACCGCGCCCGCGTGCGACGAGACCGCGTGGTACGCGGTGGCCGGGCGTCCCAACAACGCCCCGGCACGCTGTTGTGCGAGGCGAGCGTCAACCTGCAGGTGCAGCGCGATGCGGCAGGAACCTATTGGGCTTGCGCCAAGTGCAGCACCGATCTCGGCCCGAGCCACGCCAACTACAAAGACGGCTGTCTGCGTGAGGACCACCCGGTAACCGATTCCAATCCACTGATTGGCGATCCCAAACGCTTCATCGACGACGACGTCACGTTTAGGCAGTTTTTTTGCCCCGGCTGCGGCGCCGAAATCGATAACGAAATCGCCGTCACCACCGATGAGGTGCTCGCCGACATTCACGTGGCGGTGGGCTAAAGAAAGCAGGAGCAGGGGGCAGGGGTTAAATCTCAACCCCCACTCCGTCCGGCCCAATCGGTGACGCTGAACAAACCTAGCCTGCATCAGGGAATTCGCTGGCGGGATGGGTTTGGCGCCGACGCTGTCCGGGCCAAACCATGCACACGGGCTTGGGGGTTAGATTTAAGACCTGACCCTCTGACCACCGCGCTCTGGGTGCTGTGGTGGCGCCACGCTCGCACTGGGATTATTTCTGCTGCTGACATTCGATGAATGTCACCGGCACGTGACTTAATGTCGCCGCCGGCGCCTACGTGCTGCTCGCAGGCAGGTATCGCCGAGGCAAATGGTGAGGCCCCACAGAGGGGGCGGCTCCCGCGCCTCCTGCTGGGCCCGCCGCCGCTCCTAGTCAATAATTTTCCGACGCTGCAGGAAGCCAATACAGGCCGCGGCCAGTTGCTCGGGTTGTTCCATCATGATCAAGTGCCCCATGCCTTTGGCGATGCCGCCTTCGCCCAAGCCATTTGGGATGGCGGCCAGCGTTTCCAACACGGCTTGTTCAGGGATGTGGTAATCCGCCTCGCCCTTGAACAGAAAAATGGGGCACTCAATGCGATGGAGTAAGTCCCGGACGTCGTGGTCGTTCCAGGCGTCCATGTCGGCGACGCAGGTTTGCTGGTAGGTGGCGCGATGCTGCCACTTGGACTCCAGCACCTTGAGCGGATCGCAGGGGTAGTACATCGCCGAGGTCGATGCATTGTCGGTCAACGCGTGAAAACCCGGGAAAGTGTGGGGGTCGGCGTAGCTGGATAAAAAAGAAATGGAGCCCGTTTTGGCGGCCGATTCAAACGCCATCCCGGCCCGAATGCCATTCGGGTGATGGCAGGCAATTTGGAGCGTCATGTCGCCACCGATGCCACTGCCACACACCACGGGTCGCTCGCCCGGACAGACGGTTTCAATGAAGTGCCAAACCCATTGCGCGTAGTCGTACATCTTGCGGAACGGTTGCCAATTCACCGGCATCGATTTGGCGTGACCAGGCAGATCGGGTGCGATGACTTTGAAACCCGCTGCCGCCATCAGTGGCATGAAGTGATGCCATTGCAGTGAACACGCCCAGCCCATGTGGATACAGATGAGCGGAATGCCGGTGCCGCAGACATCGTAATAAACGCGAGCGCCATCGACGATGGCGTAACGCCCGGTGATTTCATGCGTCATGGGTGGGCTCCTGTGGGGCGTCCGCAGGCAAGTCGCGGATAGCGCAGAGGGTCAGGTGAGTGGATTCGTAGAGGCGGTTTGCTTGCAGCAAATTGCCGTCGACCGTAATGGCCCCAGTATCCAGCAGGTGGCCCAGCGCGCGGCTACCACTGCGCAGTGCGTGCCAGATTGGGAGTGGTGCGGTAATGGCGTAATCCCAGCCCAGCGGATTCGCCATGGGGTAGTACGCCATGCTATCGATGATTTTCCCACCGTAGAGCTTCAGCCAAAAACGCTGTTCACCGAAACACAGCAGCACTTTCACATCTGACCAGCGACTGGCCGTCGCGAACGCTGCATCGCTATTCAGCTGTGCCTGTAATGCGTGTACGAAATCGATCCCGGGAAATTGCATGGTCTGCCCCTCTCGCGTTAGTCGTTCAAAGTCTACACAGTTCAAGCCGTCATTGACTCAGTCTGAGCATGGCGAACGACCTTCGACCTTTTTTCACGGTGTATGGGTGTGGCGGTTGGCTGGGTCGTTGCGGCGGCCTGCCGGGGGTGCTGCACGCCCACGGCCATACGCGGTGAATCGCCACAAGACTACCCACCCCGCGGCGGCATAATATGGGGCATCTCGTCTTTGGAGTTCGCTATGCAACAGGTAGACGTTGTCATCGTAGGCGCTGGTTTGTCTGGCATCGGTGCGGCGCGCCAGTTGTTGGAAAAATGCCCGGGCAAGCGCTTTGTCTTGTTGGAAGGGCGGGACCGCGTAGGCGGTACTTGGGATATTTTTCGCTACCCCGGCATTCGCTCCGACAGCGACATGTACACCATGGGCTACGACTCCAAGCCCTGGCGTGAGGCCAAAGCCATCGCCGATGGGGCCTCTATCCTCGCCTATGTGCGCGAAGCGGCGAGCGAGTCTGGTATCGATCAACACATCCGGTTTGGCCACCGCGTAACGGCTGCGGCGTGGTCCACCGCCACCTCCACGTGGACGGTAACGGCAACGCTCGCCGGCGGCGAGACCGTGCAACTGGGCTGCAACATGCTGTTGATGTGCAGCGGCTACTACAGCTACCGCGGGGGCTATACGCCAGACTTCGTGGGGCGTGAAGACTTCACCGGACCCATCGTGCATCCGCAGGCTTGGCCCGAAAACTTAGACTATCGCGACCAGCGGGTGGTCATCATTGGCAGTGGAGCCACCGCCATGACCTTGGTGCCGGCACTGGCGCGCACGGCGGCCAAAGTCACCATGCTGCAGCGTTCCCCCACCTATGTGGTGTCGCTACCGTCTGAGGATGCGGTGGCCAACTGGCTAAAAAAGCTGCTGCCGGCACGGCTGGCCTATCGCCTCACCCGTTGGAAGAACGTGCAGTTTCAGCGTTACGTCTACCGCCAAACCCGGCAAGCGCCTGACAAAGTGCGCCGCCAGCTATTGGGCATGGTGCGCAAAGAGCTGGGGCCAGATTACGACGTTGACCGGCATTTCACGCCCAGCTACCAGCCTTGGGACCAGCGTCTGTGTTTGGTGCCGGACGCTGATTTATTTGCCGCCATTCGCTCCGGGCGGGCGGAGGTCGTGACCGACACCATTGAGCGCTTCACGGCGCAGGGCATCCGTTTGAATTCTGGGGCCACGCTGCCAGCGGATATCATCGTCACCGCCACGGGTCTGCAAGTGGTGCTGATGGGTGAAGTGGCATTCAGTTTGGATGGTCAGCCCATTAGCTTTCCGCAGACCTACTCCTACCGGGGCATGATGTTCTCGGGGGTGCCCAATCTGTTGTATACGCTGGGCTACATCAATGCGTCATGGACGCTGCGCTCGGAACTGGTGGCAGAATTTGCCTGCCGAATCATCCACCAGCTGGACGCTCTGGGGGTGGGCCAATGCACGCCGCGGCTGCGCGCATCTGATGTCGATATGCCCGCCAAGCCGATGATCGACGACTTCACGCCCGGTTATCTGCAACGCACACTGGCACTATTTCCGCGGCAGGGAGACCGCGCACCTTGGCGCAACACGCAGAACTATGTGGAAGACCGCGAGCATTTCCGCAACGCCCCCTTGGCCGATGGCGTGCTGAGTTTTGACCACCCGCGGGCGGGCGCACTGGATAGAACGCCGGGCTAGCAACGCCCGCCCGGCGTGCGACCATTACATCGCTTTCCAGTCGCCCGATTGCTCGAAGGCGTAGCTCACCCGATACACCCGCGCCTCGTCAAAGTGCCTACCCACTAGCATCATGCCAATCGGCAGCCCCTCAGACATCCCACAGGGCACGGTGATCGCGGGGTGATGCGTGATGTCGAAAGGCGAGGTGTTGGTAATCATTTCCAGCGCCCGCTGCACGTGGAGTTCGCGCGTGGCGTCGGGCGGGGGAATGGGGGTCGCCTTCATCGGCAGGGTCGGCATCAGCAGCACGTCATATTGGGCCAGCGCCGCGTCGTAGGCGGCAGTTATGCGCCGCGCGATGTTGGTGGCTTTGCCGTAGAAGCGCGTGCCGTAGTGCTTTTTCATGTGCACACCCAGCACCGTCAGTAGCTTGGTGGTTTCGGATAATTGGTCGGCGCGCAGTTCCCAACCGTGGAGCTTGTCCATCAGGCTCGTGACGTACAAATCGCGCCGCGAGGCACCGTAGCCGTCGCCTTGCATCATGGTCTGCACTATCCCCTCGGTACCGATGGGCACCCACAGTGCTGGCGCTATCAAATGTTCGGGAATGGAGATGTCTTCGACGATGGCACCGAGGCTGCGCAGACGTTCCGCCGCGCGCTGAACGCAAGCGTCGACGTCGGCTTCTGAATTAACGTGGCCAAAACCTTCCTTCACCACGCCAATGCGCAGCCCTTGCACGCCGCCCGCAATGCCGGTGGTGTAATCCAGCGTGCCGGGCTGCTTTTCGTGAAACTGTCGCGGGTCGTAACCGTCAACACCGGCGAGTACTTCTAGCAGCAGGGCGTTGTCGCGGACGTTGGTGGTCATGGGGCCAGTGTGATCCAAGACGATCTCGATGGGCATGATGCCGCTATAGGGCACGAGCCCATGGGTAGGCTTCATGCCAACGATGCCGCACCAAGACGCTGGCATGCGAATAGAGCCGCCCTGATCCCCGCCTATCGCCATGTCGACTTCACCCAGCGCGACCACCACGGCACTGCCCGAGGACGACCCGCCCGCGGAGTAACCCATTTTGTAGGGGTTGTGCACCGGCCCCTTGGCGTTGGTGTGGCTGCCCCCGGAAATGCAGTAGTTTTCGCAGTGAGTTTTGCCGGCGATTTCGCCGCCGGCGTCGAGAATTCGGGTGATGATGGTGGCGTCAATGTCCGGCACATAGCCTTCCAGAATGGCGTTGCCGTTCATCATGGGCACACCGGCTACCATCACGTTATCTTTGATGGCGACGCGCTTGCCGGCCAGCGGGCCGGTGGCGGCACCTTTGATCGCGGTCCTGACATACCAGGCGTTATGCGGGTTATCGGCTGGCAGCGCCCGGGTGCCGGGCGTCCGCGGGTACTGCACTTCCGGCAGGTTGTCGGGTAGCGCGTCCACTAGGTTGTACGCGCTAATGTAGGGCGCCAGCAAACCGAGATAGGACGTCACATCGGCCGGGCTCAACGACAGGCCCACACGCTGGGCGGCCTCGAGCAACTGCTCTGGGGTTAGGGCGGGAACGGTCATGGGCGTTTCTCCTTAAAAAATAGGCTGCGGTGGGCGGCGATATCCAGCGCGGCGGGGCAGGTTTGCTGGCCACGCTGGTCGTGTGTCGATCCGGGTTTAGTCTAGTCGAGCCGCCGCCGATTTGCTTAGCCACCGTGGCCCACGTCGGTAGTCTTGGTCGCACGTGAGTTCGAGCCG
Organism: uncultured Gammaproteobacteria bacterium; assembly: GCA_903866355.1. Classification (GTDB taxonomy): domain Bacteria; phylum Pseudomonadota; class Gammaproteobacteria. The sequence goes on along the minus strand of CAIPNE010000528.1, from coordinate 1,983 downwards.
TGTGAGCACGCCGCGAAAAAATATGGCGTAATCGCACCAAAACCAAACTAGGCACGCAACGAACGGGGGGAACTGGCATGCCAGCAAGCGCAAGCAACACACTCGATGGCCTCACGCTGGAGGTCGCGGTCATCGGCAGCGGCGTTGGGGGTCTGTATGCGCTCCAACGCCTGCGCGATCAGTTGGGGCTACAGGCCGAGGCTTTCGACGATGCCGGCGGTGTGGGCGGCACTTGGTACTGGAACCGCTACCCCGGTTGTCGGGTGGACACCGACGCCTCGGTGTATTGCTATTCCTTCGACGAAGATCTGTTCCGGAGTTGGCAATGGTCAGAGCGCTATCCACGCCAGCCGGAGGTACTCGCCTATCTCAACGCGGTGGCGGATAAGCACGATCTCAAGCGTTCGATCCATTTTAATACCCGCATCCTCACCGCTCATTGGGACGAGACCGCTGCGGTGTGGCGCTTGACGACGGCGCGTGGCGAGCAGGTTGCGGCGCGTTATTTGGTCGAAGGGGTGGGCTTGTTGTCGTCGGCTAACTTGCCGGTTTTTCCGGGCGCTGAACGCTTCAAGGGGCAGATTTATCACGCCGCACGCTGGCCGGAGGCAGCCGGCGATCTCGCTGGCAAACGGATCGGGGTGATCGGTACCGGCTCCACCGGGATCCAACTGGTGACCGCACTCGCACCCACGGCGGGTCATCTGTTGGTGTTCCAGCGCACGCCGCAATACGTGGTGCCGCTGGGCTGTGGGCCATTCCCCGCTGAGCGACGCGCCCAGATGACCGCCGACCCGGCTGGCTATGTTGCGCGTACGCTCAACACCGCGGCGGTGTTCGGCCTCGAAGAAAGCACCACGCCCGCTTTGAGCGTGTCAGCCGCCGCACGCCAGCAAGTCTATGAAGCTGCTTGGCAGAAGGGCGGCGGTTTTGGTTTTATGCTGGAGACCTTCGGCGACATCATCATCAGCCGGGAGGCCAACGACACCGCCACGGATTTTATCCGCGCGAAGATTCGTCAGACAGTGCAAGACCCGGCACTGGCTGAGAAATTATGCCCTCGCGATCTCTACGCCAAGCGGCCGCTGGCGGTCGATGGCTACTACGACTGCTTCAACCGCGACAACGTCACGCTGGTCGATCTGAAAGCTGCACCTATCGTGGAAATAAACGAGTCTGGGATTCGCACGACCCACGAAGACATTCCACTCGACGTCATTATTTTCGCCACGGGCTTCGATGCGGTGACCGGCAATTATTTAAAAATCGACACCGTGGGTCGCCACGGTCGGCGGCTGCAGCAGCAGTGGGCGCGTGGTCCGGCCGCTTTTATGGGGATGACCATTGCCGACTTTCCCAATCTGTTCATGATTTTCGGGCCATTTGGCCCGTTCACCAGCCAGCCTCTCGTCCACGAATACCAGATCAACTGGATGACCAATTTAATGCTGCACGCCCGTGCGGGTGACTACCGCTCCATTGACACCGACCCTCACGCCCAAGAAAACTGGGTGGCCCGCTGTTGTCGGGGTGCGGAGCTCACGCTGTTTCCGCAGGTCGACAGTTGGATTAACGGCGCGAACGTGCCGGGCAAGCCGCGTGCCTCCATGTTCTTCATGGAAGGCATGGCGGCCTACATGCAGCAACTGGATGAGATTGTCCGCGAGGATTACGCGCCGTTTGTGTTGGGTCGCTAAACCGGCGTTGCGCCCACTGCGCATGGCGCCGCAGATTGTTGATGAAAATCTGAGGCGCGTGTGATCAGGCTTGTGCCAGATCAACGGCGATCGCGAATTCTTCTGGGTGCAGAATGATGACGCCCATGGCTTTGGCTTGACGGGCGAAATCCGCGTCCCGGGTGACCAAGCACAGGGGCGCTGCGTAGCCCGCCTGTTGTAAAACCAGCAGATGTTGCAGGATGGCGGTATCGGCTCGGTGCGCGCCCGTGCCGCCCGAAAACAGCACGCGCACTTGCGCCGAGAG
>CAIPNE010000527.1 GCA_903866355.1 uncultured Gammaproteobacteria bacterium | reverse complement strand
GTCGCCTCTAGATAGCCTAGCTTCGAGCCACAGTCATAGCGCCGGCCTTCAAATTCATAAGCCAGCACCTGTTGTTGCGCTAGCAAGGTCGAGATACCGTCAGTGAGCTGAATTTCGCCGCCCGCCCCACGCGGGGTTTGTTCCAAAATGCCCATGATTTCCGGCGGCAGAATGTAGCGCCCCACGACCCCCAAAGTAGACGGCGCGACCTCCGGCTTGGGCTTCTCCACAATGCTCTGTATTTTCGCCACCCGGCTGTCGATGGCTTTTACCTCGACAATGCCATATTTGTCGGTATCCGCCGCCGGCACTGGCTGCACCGCAATCACCCCACTGTTGTAGTGGGTGTAGACCTCCACCATTTGCGCCAAACAACCGCGCGCCCCCCCGTCTATTAGGTCGTCGGCCAACAATACCGCAAAGGGTTCACCGCCGATGGCGGGCTTGGCACATAACACCGCGTGCCCCAAGCCCAGGGGCTCCGCCTGACGAATGTAAATGCAGGAAACGCCGGGCGGCAAAATGTTGCGCACGATATCCAGCATCTGCTGTTTTTGATGCTTTTCGAGTTCTGCTTCGAGCTCGTAGGCCTTGTCGAAATGGTCTTCGATGGAGCGCTTCGCCCGCCCAGTGACGAAAATCAGCTCTTTGATACCCGCCGCTACCGCTTCTTCGGCTGCGTACTGGATGAGCGGCTTGTCGACCACCGGCAGCATTTCCTTCGGGTTCGCTTTGGTGGCGGGCAGGAAGCGAGTACCGAGCCCGGCGACGGGGAATACGGCTTTACGAACTTTAATGGACACAACTAACTCCAATTCAAGGGTAGAACAGTTTCGTCAACCGCCATGGGTGGGGGCTGATCCTGAACAAAATCGGGTACCAGCTCTCTCAGCAAAGCGTGGAGCCTAGCTTCGTCGTAATCATCGCACGCACGGTGTAGCTGCTGACATAGCACGTCGAGTCGCGGCCCGTCGAGCGCACGCTGAGCAGCCAACAACAGCTTAGGGTGCTGGGTGGGGCGGAGGTTTTCAGCGACGTGGAATAATTCTTCGTGCAGTTTCTCACCGGGGCGCAGGCCGGTATAGACGATGGGGATATCAGCGCCCGGCACTTTGCCTGACAGGCGGATCATTTGCTCCGCCAGATAGGTGATATTCACGGGTGTGCCCATATCGAGCACCAAAATATCCCCGCCCTGACCCTGTGTCGTCGCCTGCAAAATGAGCTGGGCCGCTTCGGGGATGGTCATGAAGTAGCGGGTGACTTCGGGATGCGTCACCGTCACTGGCCCACCGCGCGCGATTTGGTCGCGGAATAGCGGCACGACGCTGCCGGCGGAGCCCAGCACATTACCAAAGCGCACCGTCACAAACTGCGTGCTGGCGCTGCGCTGGTTTTGCCACTCACAGATCATTTCTGCTAGGCGCTTGGTCGCCCCCATCACACTGCTGGGACGTACCGCCTTGTCGGTGGAGATGAGCACCATGCTCGCCGTGCCATACCGCACGGCCGCCGCGGCAACCGCGGCTGTCCCCAGCACATTGTTGCGGACGCCCTCGCGAATCTGCGCTTCGACCATCGGCACGTGCTTATAGGCGGCAGCGTGGAATACCAACGTGGGGCAATAGGTCTGAAAGGCGTAGTGCAACGCCGCGTCATCGCAGACATCCCCCAACACGCTCGCGCGCGCAATCTCTGGAAAACGTTCGCCGAGTTCCCGGTCAATGAGATACAAATTGTGCTCGTTGCGCTCGAAAATCACCAAACGCGCCACCCCGATGCCGGCCAGTTGCCGACACAGTTCAGCACCTATCGAACCGCCACCGCCGGTCACTAACACTATCTGTCCCGCGAGCGCTCGGCGCACACCCTCCAGCGCCAGCGCCACCGCGCTGCGCCCCAGCAGGTCGTCGATCGCCACTTCGCGAACCGCGCCCAAATCGGCTGGCCCCGTCATCAAACCCTGCAATCGCGGCAAAGTTCTAAACGGCACGGACGTGCGTTCGCACAGTTCCACCACGCGTTGCATTTGCGCGTTGGTCGCCGAGGGAATGGCAATGAGGATAAGTTTTATCTGCAAGTTCATCGCGAGTGCCGGCAGGTCGTCAATTGACCCCAGCACGGGTACGCCGTGGATGCGCTGCCGCATCAGACTGGTGTTGTCGTCTAACAGACCGACGGGGCTGTAACTGCCCTGCCGCAAAATATCCCGCAACAGGGTTTCAGCCGCCGTACCCGCGCCAATAATGAGCACCCGCTCGCCCTCATCTAGCCGGCGTAAATTCAACGTCCGGTCTTTGAGAAGGCGATAAAACAGTCTGGGTCCACCCAGCAAAACAATGAGGAAAATGGGGTACAAGACAAAAATAGTGCGCGGCACGCCATCCAGACGCGTCAGCGTGAACAGCACGAGCAAAATGCATAACGCGCCCAGCGCGGCGCTGAACACGATATTGCCTAAATCCCGCAGACTCGCGAACCGCCATAGCCCGCGATACAGGCGGAAATACCACGCAACCCCGCCTTGCGCCATGACCACCACCGGCCACGCCAGCAAAAAGGAATCCCAATTCGCCGGCGGGGGCGCCTGAAAATTAAAGCGCACCCACCATGCCAACGCCCAAGCCAGCGCGATCATGCCAAGGTCGTGCAACACCACGAGGGTTCGAATATTCGCCATAGGCTTCACGGGTGGGATTTACGTCGCATGCGGAAGCGGATGCTAAGCCAAAGTGCCACGGTTAGCCCATAGGCAAGGGTTGTGGCTAGCCCAGCTTTGGCCGGCCAGTGCTGGGCCAACCAAGCCAATGGGCAGAGCAATAGCACCAGCGCCAAGCAGCCTTGAGCCAACTGAGCATGGGTGGCACCGGCCAAAATTAGGCGTTGGTAGACGTGCGAGCGATGCGCCTGCCACCAGCGCTCGCCGACACCCATGCGCCAGCATAGGGTGAGGGTGGCATCGGTGATGAACGGGGCGAACAAAATAAGGAAAGGCCAGCTATGGGTGCCGGTCAGGACAGCAAGGACACCCCATAACGCATAGGCGCAGCCTAGAAAACAACTCCCGACATCGCCCATAAATATGCGCGCGGGCGACCAGTTCCAGCCCAAAAAACCCAAGCTCGCGCCGGCCAAGGCGAGCAGGCCAGCTGCCTGTGCCGTTTCGCCGCTCTGGAGCGCTAACGCGGCCAGACCCAGACCCGCCGCGAGCGATTGCGAACCCGCCAAACCATCGCTGCCATCCATGAAATTAAAAAGATTAATAAACCACACCATACCCAGCGCTAACGCCGGCACCCAGTATCCGGGCAGCGCCCTCCCCCCCAACCACCACAACGCCAAGCAGCTCGTGCCCGCCACCCCAACTTGCACCCCAAAACGCAAACCCGCACCGAGCGGGCGACGGTCATCACACCATCCCAGCAGCGCGAGCACACTCGGCCCACTCAGAAGAATTAAACCCACGGGCCATGTCAGCCACTGCGCGCGGATGGCCAAGGCTTCCACCAACAATACTGGCACCACCAGCGCCAGCCCGCCGCCGCGCGGCGTCGGGGTCTGATGCAGGCTGCGCTCGTTCGGAATGTCCATTACTTGCCGGCGCAGCGCGTAGGCGCGAACCCACGCGGTCAAGGCGAGGGTGCTCAGCATCGCGCCGACAAAAATCAGCGCGAAGCGCATGGGTCTTTGCCAAACCATTCGCCGGTCAAGCGCATGGCGTCCGCCAGGGGCGTACCCGCCGACCAGCCCAGATCGCGGCTAATTTCGGCGCGCCCAATCAGCAGCGAGTCGGTCAGCCGCGCGATCGCCGCACGACGTCCGGTGAGCATCCCCGCGAGGCGCAACAGCGCGGTGGGCACCGGCACTAAACGGGCCGGCCGTTGCATACCCCGCGCCAAGGCCCGTACGAGGTTGGGGGTAGACAGTTCCACATCGCTCAACGGGTAGTACCGAGTGCCAGTGGTGGTGGACTCCAACGCGAGCGCCAAAGCTGCGACCAAATTGCCGATGTAAATCAAGCTGCGTTGATTGTGGATGGCGGCCAAGGGCAGTGGCCAACCACGTGCGATTGCCCGCATCAGCGCCAACAGGTTGGCTTTATGCCCCGGACCATACACCAGCGGCGGACGCAGAATAATCAACGGCGTGTTGGTCACGCCGCAACGCGAGGCCAGCAAAGCCTCAGCCCCGGCTTTCGACTCCCCGTAAGGTCCGCTTGGCTGCAGAGGCGAGTCCGCGCGAAAGGTCGTTAGCAACCCGTTGGCGCCCAGCGGCGAGCGCTCGCCGTAGACCTTACTTGAACTGAGAAAAACACAGCGGCCAATGCCGGCATTGAGTGCCGCCGCGATGAGCCCCGCGCTACCCTCGAGATTGAT
>CAIPNE010000526.1 GCA_903866355.1 uncultured Gammaproteobacteria bacterium | reverse complement strand
GGCGATTGGCGTGATTTGACCGACGCCGAATTAACCGGCCTGTTCCAGTCGTTGGCACACTCTTCGTCAGAAAATAAAGCCCCGCAGAAAGCCGGCCCCAAAAAACCGGGCCCCGCTAAGTCGGACTCCAGAAAGCCGGCTCCCGCTAAGCCGGGTGCGCACCGTTCCGCCGCACACCCGCCGCGCAAACCTGGCCCCGGCGGGAGCACCACCCGGCCGTCCCGCACACGGCGCGGCCGCTAAGAACCTGCGTGGAGTTGCAGCGCGAGCGCACGGGCGCCGGCAAAATCGGTTTTGCCGCTACCGAGTTTAGGGATCTCTGCGACCAGCCAGTACTCCGCGGGAATCATCAGGGGGTTGGCCCCGCTCGCGCTGAGTTTGCCGCGGATATCGTCCACCGCCGTCGTGGCGCTGGCGACTAACAAGAGCACCATTTCGCCTTTTTTGTCGTCGGGCAGATTCACCGCGCAGAGCTCCATCTCGGGGTCGTTCAAGACCTGGCGAACAGCATCTTCTACCGCCGTGAGGCTGACCATTTCGCCGCCTAGTTTGGCGAACCTCGAGTAGCGGTCGATGATGGTGAGGAAGCCATCTTCATCCAGATGCCCCTTGTCGCCCGTTTTGTACCAACGCGTGTCGTCGATGGACGCGATGGCCAACGCGGTGCGTTCGGGGTCGTCCCAATAACCCAACATGACCTGGGTGCCGCCGATGAGGATGAGCCCATCGCTCCCGGTGGGCAGCTCGCTCAGGGTGTCGGGGTCAACAATGCGAAAACTCGTGCCGGGCAGCGGCATGCCGACGGTGCCGGGCCGCGAGCCGACTTGGACTTTCCAGAATGTTGTGTCGAGCCGATCAGGCAGATTAACGCTCGCCACGGGGGTGGTCTCGGTGGCGCCATAGCCTTCCAGAATCTCTTTGCCGAAGCGCGTTTTGAAGGCATCGCGCACATCGGGCGAGAGTTTTTCCGCACCCGCAACCACCAGTCGCAGGGTCTCGAACATCAACGGATGAACCCGCGTGTTGCGCGCGTACAGCCGCAAAAAAGTGGAGGTGCCAAACAGTACCGTGCCGCGATATTCGGCCACCGCCTTGGCCACGCCCACGGCGTCGGTGGGGTCGGGATGACACACGACGGGGATGCCCTCCACCAGTGGCATGAGGGTGGTGGCGGTCAGGCCAAAGGCGTGGAACAGCGGCAAGGTAGCGATGATCACGTCCTGATCTTCGGTGTTCACCATGTCAGAAATTTGCTGGATATTCGACATGATGTTGCGATGGGACAACACCACGCCTTTGGGCTGCCCTTCGCTGCCGCTGGAAAACAAAATGGCGGCAGGACTACTGAGCGCGACCCGTTTGAGATACAGGAGTTTGAGTGCCCAAGCTGGCAGGAGCACCGCTTGCAGGAGTGTGAGCACTCGTCGCAGGGGCGTGATTTCCTTGGCTAAGTCTTCCAGTACGTGGACGGTCGTGCCGGTCAACAACGCGGCGCCGTTGACGCCGCGTTTTTCGAGTCGCTCCAGAAAACGCGAGGAGGTGAATACCGTGCGGATACCCGCTTTAGCGATGGCGGCTCGGACGGCCTGCGGGCTGGCGGTGTAGTTGAGATTGACGAGCGTTTTGCCGCACATCAGCACCGCGAGGTTGGCGATGGCGCCACCGATGCTGGTGGGCAGCAACAGGCCAACGTTTTGTTCGCGACCGAGTCGCCGCACGAAGCGCCGGATGAGGATGACGCCGGTCAGCAGTCGCCAGCCTGACAATCTACCGCTGAGGGTGTCGGCGATGGCCACGTCGCCACGCTTGCGTTTGGCGGTGGACAACCACGCGCTGGGCAGCGTCTCCAAACCTTGGGTGTGGCGGTCCCATGCCTCGATCGATAGATCAAACACGCGCCGTTTGAGATGTTCGGCAGTCAGCGTCAAGGGCTGCGGCACGCCAAATGCGCAGATGACCCGTCGCCGCACGCCGCTCTGCCGCATCAGTCCTAGTCGTGGGCTGGCCCGTGAAAAACTGCTGCCCCACAGACCACGCAAGTAAAAAGGCACGATCACGCCGCTTGCATTGAGGGCGGCTGCTTCATAGCCGCGTTTGAATTCTCCCAAGTGGCCGGTGCGGCTGATCGCACCCTCGGGAAACAAGGCCACGACTTCACCGCGGATGAGACATTCGCGAACTTCCGCCAAGGCGTCCCGGGTGCCCATGGTGCTGATGGGAATGACCCCAAAAGAATTCAAGAACCAGCGCAAATACCACCGCTCGTAGAGGTCTCGTTCCATTACAAAGCGGATGGGGCGCGGGGAGGAAATCTGCAAAATGGCCCAGTCGATCCACGAAATATGGTTGCCTAGCAGTAACACGCCGCCGGTGGGTGGAATGCGCCCAAAACCGACCACCTCGATGCGATAACGTTGGGCAACGATCGAGCGCACGAGCAAGCGCACCAGCACCTGCGGCAGGACAAAGAAACTATAGATGGCGCTTAGCACGGACACGCCTAGCAGCGCGAAGAAAATGCTGCGACTTGTTACGCCAATCTGTGACAGCAAGGCGGTCAGGCCCAGCAGGAACAGCATGAGAGCGTTCTGCAAAAAATTACTCGTTGCCAGCACGGTCCCGCGTTCGTGCTCGGGGGCGTTGTACTGAATGAGCGCCGTGAGCGGAATGACAAACAGACCGCCGAACGCCCCAAAGGCGACGAAGGCGAGGGCTTGGAGCGTCACGTTATGGGTGAGTGGCACCAGCAGCAGCGCGCCGCAGACGCCGGCAGCACCCAGCGGCACCAAGCCAAGCTCGATGCGATCGCGTGACGCCGCACCCGCGATGAGCGCGCCCAGCACCACGCCCAACCCCGCACAGGCCAACAGCCCTTGCACTATCACGGTGTTGTGGAGGCCGAGGACGTTTTTAGCGTATTCCGGGTAGGCCGCTAAGACCACTTGAGCGATGGCCCAAAACAGCGCCAGTCCCAACATGGCCCGCAAGGTTTCCGGTTGGCCGCGCAGGTGGCCAAGGTTGTCGCGCAGATAGCCCCCGCGTAGGTAGTGCGCGCGGTGTAGTCGCAGCGTGGGATCGGCCGCGGCACGCGCCGGTAGCCGAAACGCCAGCACAAATTCCAGCACCGAACAGCCCACCAGCCAGTAGCCCAAGGGTGTCAGTTTGACCAGAACCTCCTCGCTGGTGGCGGGTACGCCGTCGGCTAAGCGCTGCTCAAAAAGCACGGAAAACACGAACACCCCGGCGAGAATGGCGACTGTCGAAACGGCCTGTACCAGACCGTTGGCGCTGGTCAGGCTGGCGGCACCCACCAAGTCTTTGATGTAGCCATATTTCGCGGGCGAATACAGCGCCGCCTGGGCGCCCAATAGCAGCGTCATGGCGAAGGCGCACCAGAACCAGCCTTGCGAGTAACACAGGGTGATCAAGAGCGTGAGCACCACCGCGGCCCCGGCGGCCACACGCATCACCTGCGGTTTGGCGTAGCGATCAGACAGAAAACCTGCCGGGGTGAAGAGCAGTAAAAACGGCAACAGGATGAGCCCGTTGAGAATGGCGGTGAGGGTGACCTGCGTGCTGCCGTCAAAAACCTTGAAGACCGTGTTCTGGATCACGATTTTGTGGCCCAGATCGACGAACGCGTTCAAGAAGATCATCGAGATGAAGGCAGCGAAGCCGCGCAGATGAAACAAGCGAAACATGCGGGGTTCCTTCGGTCAGGTCATGGTGAGGACAATTGTGCCGCTGAAGCCGCTGCTTTCCAGCAATGGCTGCGCCGGGCTGCGGCGGATAACCGGACAGTAGCGACAGAAGCGGGGCGTCGGTGTCCAGTTTCCGCGAACCGCCTCACGCGCGCCATGGCGCGCGTGCCGTGCGCCACCGTTAGGGCCCGAGCGTAATGCAGTGTTCATCCACTTGGTACCGCGGGCGTGCAGGCGCATCTGTGCTGCGGTGGGACCCAAAAAAGGAACTCGCAGGGCCTTCATGTGCTTGGCTTTACGCTCAGGAACGGGGCAGTCTGGATATGGTAGCCGGAAAGCGCCCGCGCGCGGGTCCAGCGCACGGAGCCATTGTGGCTAGGCGGGCGGCAGCCTGGGTGCGATAGGCGCTGTGGGCTAGCAACGGCGCATTTTCGCCCCCCCTGAGGGTGCGCCCGCAGCCGTGCGGCTTAGCGCTTGTCTCCGGCGGGGGCTTGCCGGGTGGGCGCGCCGTTGAGCGCCGTGGCATTCATCTGGCCGCGAGCGGTGCGGACTACCCGCCGCTGGCCAAAGCGGCACTCGTGGTGAGTCTCGGCGTGGGATCCGAGGGGGGCGGCCGTGCTGCGCCGCGCATCGTCCCCTTCGGCGCCAGCGCTAGCCCACCCCTCGTGTCCCCCAACGTCAAGGCTTAGCGGGCCTTGCTGGTCGCATAGTCCTCGGGCGCGGCGAGCGCAAAAGGCCCGTCCAATGCGCGCAAGCGGTCTGGGTCTCGCCCATACAGGTCACGGCGAAACTGCGGCGCGCCATCGGGTGCTGGGAAAGCGGTGAGATATAGCAGCATCACCGGCACTTTGCGTGGCAGGTT
>CAIPNE010000525.1 GCA_903866355.1 uncultured Gammaproteobacteria bacterium | reverse complement strand
GCCAGCAGCGACATTCGCAACCAGGGCACTGTGGTGTCTGTGGCTGACGGTATCGTGCGTATCCACGGCCTGTCCGATGTGATGCAAGGCGAGATGCTTGAATTTCCCGCCACCGCGGACGGTACCCCGACCTATGGTCTGGCGCTGAACCTTGAGCGCGACTCTGTCGGCTCGGTGGTGCTTGGCGAGTACGAGCACATTGCTGAAGGCGATACAGTCAAGTGCACCGGCCGCATTTTGGAGGTCCCTGTCGGCCCCGAGCTGCTGGGTCGTGTGGTGAACGCGCTGGGTCAGCCGATCGACGGCAAGGGTCCTATCAATGCCAAGCTGACCGACGTGATTGAAAAAGTCGCGCCTGGTGTGATCGCCCGTAAATCGGTCGACCAGCCACTGCAAACCGGACTGAAGTCCATCGACTCGATGGTGCCAATCGGGCGCGGTCAGCGCGAACTGATCATCGGCGACCGTCAGACCGGCAAGTCAGCTGTGGCCATCGATGCGATCATCAACCAAAAAGGCCAGAACGTTCCGTGCATCTACGTGGCGATCGGTCAAAAAGCATCCTCCATCAAGAACGTCGTGCGCGCTTTAGAGCAAGCCGGCGCCATGGAATACACCATCGTGGTGGCGGCATCTGCTTCCGAGTCGGCGGCCATGCAGTACGTCAGCGCCTATTCGGGCTGCACCATGGGCGAGTACTTCCGCGACCGCGGCCAAGACGCATTGATCGTTTATGACGACTTGTCTAAGCAGGCTGTGGCTTACCGCCAGGTCTCGCTGCTGCTGCGTCGTCCACCAGGCCGTGAAGCCTACCCCGGCGATGTGTTCTATCTCCACAGCCGTCTGCTTGAGCGCGCTGCCCGAGTGAATGAGAAATATGTTGAAGACTTCACCACAGGCGCAGTCAAAGGCAAGACGGGTTCGCTGACGGCACTGCCGATCATCGAAACGCAAGCCGGTGACGTGTCTGCTTTCGTGCCAACCAACGTGATCTCGATCACCGACGGTCAGATCTTTCTGGAAACCAGCTTGTTCAACGCCGGTATCCGCCCCGCTATCAACGCCGGTATCTCGGTGTCGCGCGTTGGTGGTGCAGCCCAGACCAAACTGATCAAGAGTTTGTCTGGCGGTATCCGTACCGACTTGGCCCAGTACCGTGAGTTGGCTGCTTTTGCGCAGTTCGCCTCTGACCTGGACGAAGCCACACGCAAGCAGCTGGACCGTGGCGCCCGCGTGACAGAACTGCTCAAGCAGGCCCAGTACTCGCCACTGTCGATCTCCACCATGGGTGCCACGCTGTTCGCCGTGAACAAAGGCTTCATGGACGACATCGATGTCAAGAAAGTTCTGGCGTTTGAAGCCGGCTTGCACAGCTATCTCAAAGACAAGCATGCTGCCCTGATGGCCAAGCTTGAAGCCAACAAAGCCATGGACAAAGATGCCGAGGCTGAGCTGACGACTGCTGTGACCGCGTTCAAGAAGTCCTTCGCCTGATATCCCCCTGAATAGATAAAAGCCACAAGCTTTCAGAAACATTTAGGAACACATATGGCAGCAGGCAAGGAAATACGCGGCAAGATCAAGTCGGTGGAAAACACCAAGAAGATCACCAAGGCCATGGAAATGGTGGCCGCTTCCAAGATGCGCAAAGCGCAGGAGCGCATGCGTGCAGCGCGCCCGTACAGCGATAAAATTCGCAACATCGCGGCCAACCTGAGCCAGGCCAACCCTGAGTACACGCATGCTTTCATGCAGACCAACGAGTCAGCGGTCACAGGCTTCATCGTCGTGACCACAGACAAAGGGCTGTGCGGCGGTATGAACACCAACATCTTGCGCGCCGTCACAGG
>CAIPNE010000524.1 GCA_903866355.1 uncultured Gammaproteobacteria bacterium | reverse complement strand
GCGCCGTAGGCTTTGATAATTTCAATCTGGACCTCATGCATGGCTTGCCCGGCGATGCCCCCGGTGATGCGCTTGAGGATCTCCAGGGAGCGCTGGCGTTTGGGCCGACCCATCTGTCGTGGTACCAGCTGACCATTGAGGCCGGCACGGCCTTCGCGCAACGCCCCCCCGTGCTGCCTAACGAGGATGCCATCGCTGATGATTTTGACGCTGGCAGCGCGCTGCTGGCGGCTGCAGGATTTACTCGTTACGAGGTTTCGGCCTACGCCCGTGCCGGCTGCGAGTCGCGCCACAACCTTAATTATTGGACGTTCGGCGATTATCTGGGCATTGGCGCCGGGGCACATGGCAAGTTAACCCACGCGGGGGGCATTGTGCGCACTCTTAAACGGCGGCACCCGCAGGCCTATCTGAAGGCTGCCAGCGAGGGCACTTCCGTGGCGGTCCCCGTGGGCGATTTGGTCATGGAATTCATGCTCAACGCGCTTCGCTTGCGGGCAGGTTTTTCGCAAGCCTTATTTACCCAACGCACGGGTTTAGCGTGGCGCACCATCGCCGGCCCAGTGGCGATGGCCATCGCCCGTGGTTGGTTGGCGGAAACGGCACTTGGCGTGGCGCCCACCGCGCTGGGCTATCGTTTCCTAAACGACCTGCAACTGCTGTTTCTGGAAACCGACGGCGCCATCGCATCGCGCTAACAGACCCTCAAGCAGGCGCTCCTTCGAGCCGCTATCCAGTGCACTCCCACCACGGTAACCGTTGCTCATCATGGCTTTGAATCTGAAAGACTTCCGCTTTCTCATTGTGGATGACCTCCGCGAGATGCGTATCACCCTGCGCTCCATGCTGGAAACGCTTCAGGCTAAGCAGTTTTGGGACGCCAAAAATGCCGAAGAAGCGCTGGAGGTGCTCAAGAACCAACCCATCGATATTGTGCTGTGCGACTACAATTTGGGAGATTCTCGCGATGGCCAGCAGGTGTTCGAAGAAGCCCGCGGGCGGGGTGTGCTGTTGCCGCACGCGGCGTGGGTGATGATCACCGCCGAGCAATCGATGGGTATGGTGATGGGGGTGGTGGAGAACAACCCCGATGGCTATCTCGTTAAGCCCATCAATAAGGCGGTGCTGCAAGCGCGCTTGGAACGCGCCGTTGGGCGAAAAATGATCGTCAAAGACGTCGAGACGGCCTTGCGTAACGGGAAATTTACGGAGGCTGTGGGGCTGGCAGAGATGCAAGCTGAACGCTACCCCGCCCTGCGCGGCGAGTTGCTGCGTTTAAAATCTGAAGCCCTGCTGCGCAACGGCGATTTTGACGCCGCTGCGGAGTTTTGTGCGGGCTTGCTGGCGGAGCGGCAGCAAAGCGGAGCGGAATACGACCAGCCGTGGATGTTGCTCGCGCTCGGCCGTGCCCAACATGAGCTCGGTGATACTCGCCAAGCGCGCATCACTTTTCAGAAAATTATCGAACAAAACCCCACCGTGATGGAAGCCTACGATTACCTGGCGCAAATCGAACGCGAACAAGGTCAAAGCAAGGACGCACAGCGCATTTTGGCGCAGGCCTTGGCAGTCTCTTCGCGGTCCGTCAGACGCCAGCAAGCGCTGGGCGATATGGCTGCCGCGAATCAGGATTTTGCCACGGCCGAGCGCGCCTATGGGCGCGCGCTGACGATGGGCGAAGATTCTTGTTTCGCCCGCCCTGACGACGCCACCGGTTTGGTTGCGGCGATGGTAGAAACCAAGGGTAACGAGGTGGCGCTGCGTACTATGGGTGAGTTGCTCAAACGTGCCTCGCGCAAACGCGGCGCACGGGGGCCGCATTGGCAACTGAGCAGTATGGAAGCCTCGCTACTGGTGACGGCTGGCCGTGGTGCAGAAGCACTCGCGGCCGCAGAGCGCGCGCTCGAGGGCTATCGGGACGATCCCGCCCCGGGTAAGGCCGAGGCTACGTTGGCCTTGGTGAAGACATGTTTTGCCACCGG
>CAIPNE010000523.1 GCA_903866355.1 uncultured Gammaproteobacteria bacterium | reverse complement strand
TACGCCCGGCGAGAGTTGCTGGAAATTCGGCAATATCGATTACCCGAACGTTCCGTGCGACCATTTTGGCGTGAGCACGATCCGCGCACCGACGAAGACGACTTACAGCTGGCTCCTCACTCAGGACTTGACACCAACCCCCGTAGCCATCCCGGCGGTCACCTTCACGCCGTCGCCAGGGCCGCTACAGCCCGTAGTGGCGGTGATTCAGGCGCTCCCGGTGGTAGCGTTCAATCCCCCTCCGGTGCCGGATCCAAGAGATAACGCATTTTGGGTCAAGATCACCCAGACGACGCTGCCGGACCCCGTGGACTTGAATCAACTGATGGGCGGGGACCAGGCGAACAACCCAATGGGTGTGCAGGCAATCGGCGACCTGGCAAACGACAAAATCGAAACAGAAATCGAATGGCAGGTGCTCCAGGTCGGCTGGGTCGATGAGGTGTCAAAGGCCGTCCAACTTAAACCAGGCGACGCGTCGCTCGTCGTAAATTACCAGTTCTTCCAATATCTCGGCTCGTTTGATGATGAAGGGTTGGTGGACCCAAAGAGCGAAGAGTTCCCGACGGGAAACCAGCGACCCGAACTGGATCCAAATGGTCCAGATGGAACTTACCTCGGGACCTTGGGCGCCTATGTTGGTATGCAGATTGCCGGATTCGGCCCTCAGGAAGTCATCGCCGCCACCCCGGAGCCTGCCTCCCTCGCGCTGCTAGGCATCGGCCTCGCGGCGTTCGGTGTTAGCCGACGACGGTTGCTTGGGTAACTAGGCCAGCGTTGGATCCCAGCCCCGCGTTCACCCGACGCGGGGTTTCTTCGCCTAAGCCGCCCGCGCCCACCGGCACCAGCGGTGCAGCTAGAAAACCCCAGGGGCCCAACCGATGGAATCGGCGGCAGTGGTTCTGGTGGCACCTCCTCGCAGTGCGTGCAGAAAGCTTCAAAAAGCAGCACTTCCGTGTGGGTGCCATCAGCGTTTTGGAGAACTTGGTAGCCAGTGGTCGTTGCCACGTCGGCAATTTAGCAGCATCGACAGGGTGCGGGTTGCCGCGCCCATCGTCGGCGCAACCCCTGGCCCATCCAGACCACAGGATGCCAACGCGGCGAAGGCGCGCCCAGCCAGATATCAACGGCCAACGCTAGGACTCATGCCAGCAACATCACTTCCGCAGCGCTTGCCCCCAGACATCTTCAAACAGCAACGTCTCAAGCGGACTGCGCGTAGCCCAGCGCTCTTGTTGCAGCATGGGTTCCTCGTTAAACGCGGGCACGGGCCCAATACATAGCAAGGCAATCGGTTCGGCGCCTTCGGGCATCTGCAACAAACGCGCAACAGCCGCAGGATCGAACATCGACACCCAGCCCACGCCTAAGCCTTCGGCACGCGCGGCTAGCCATAAATTTTGAATTGCACACGCAGCAGACGCCAAATCCATTTGCGGCAGCGTGCGCCGACCAAAGACATGCACCTCACGGCCATCGGCTAGCGCCACTGCCCAGACCTCAGCCGCCTCTCGCAAGCCTTCCACCTTGAGTTTCATGAACGCATCTTCACGCTCGCCCAATGCCCGTGCGGTCTGCGCGCGTTCTTGCTCCACTAAAGCGTGCAGCTGTGCGCGCAAGCTAGTGGACGCGATGCGAATAAAACGCCATGGCTGCATAAACCCAACGCTGGGCGCGTGATGCGCTGCGGTCAGCAAGCGCTGCATCACTTCAGGAGCAACGGTGCCGCCACTGAAATGACGCATATCGCGCCGTTCAAAAATGGCTCGGTACACCGCGCGGCATTCGTCTGTTGTAAACATATCGCTAATCTTCCATCCCGCGCGGCGCAAGCATGCCAGCCTTACCTGACCAGACGCCTATCAAACCGGGGCGTACAGCACAAACTCCTCGACCGGTTGGTAACCCATCTTCAGATAGCCGGGATAGCCGTCGGCGGTTGCGTGCAGCGCGGTCCGCGTGATGCCTGTTTCCCGGGTGGCATGCTCGAGCGCGCGGCGCATAACCAAATCGGCCAGACCGCGGCGGCGATAGGCGACCGCCGTGGCCACCCAACCCACATAGAGAACGCCGTTTTGCGGCAAGACGAGCGCGGTTGAAACAGGCTGGTCGTCGACATACGCGTTGCACCCATACAGCGGGTCTTGCCAAAGGGCCTCGCCCATGGCGAGGTCTCGCACCCAATCGAGCAAGACGTTGTAGACGCCAGCGTTCAGGTCGGACAGGCCTCGCCGGCCAGCCTCATCGTCGATGCAGCGGGTTTCAACATCAGGCAACGGGCGAGCCGGTGGCGCTACCTGTTCGGTCACCATCCCGATCATGCTCCCGGTCTTGCCAAGACCCAGACCTAACAGCGTTGCTTGGGCACCCTCGCCCAACCAGGTCTCGCCGGCAGCCAGGAACCACGGCTGGTTTTCGCGGCGAAAATACGCCACAGCACCCGCAACGCGTGCGGCAAGTTCGGCTTGCGAGGACACGGGCGCGGTAAGCACTGCTGCATTCAACATGGCCCACGGGTGGCGCGAATTAGCGATGCACAGCCCGCCTAGGTCGATAACCTCGCCGGCGCGACTGCAGCGCGCATAACGCAAACAGGCGGCGTTGTATTGCTCGTGCGACTCACCCAACTCTTCATGATTCGACATATCGGCTTGCTCGTGTGTGTGTGTGTGTGAAACGTTGGTTGAAACGCGCGGCTGAGAAAGTTTAAGCGCGGGCGAGGTGGGTCGTCGACCACGCCGCGCGCTGCCCGCCAACCCTGCGAGCGATCCTGATTCGAATCCCCAAGCTAACCAAAAATCATGGGTCGGCAAGCGGAGGCAGTTAGTACTGGCTGCAGCGCATTGCCCGCCAAGACAAGACTTTCCAAGCCGCCCAGTCGGATTGTCAGATGCTCAGGGCCTCGTGCCGCGTGGGGCCTTTTGCCATGGCTACCTGACCGCAGCACGGGTCCAGAGACCCAACAAAGTGCACCACACGCCGCCCGGCGATAGGGTGAACCATTAACCAGATGGCGGTTGACGCAGTACCGTGACCGCTATCTCGATAAGCGTGTGCGGGTCGAGCAACTTGGCCCCTGATCGGCTTTTAGTGCATCCAGAGGCATCCGCGCAGGCCCGTGCAGCACAGGTTGGGGCCTACTCGCTGGGGCGCTGACCAGCGCGCTAGCACGGTGGCAAGATCTGGGCGTTGTGGGTTTCTGTCACAGTGGTCCGGCGAACATTTTTTAGCTGGGGATAATGGTGCCGGCATGAAAACTTAACGCGACTAACCCTCCGCCCCCCATCGCGACGAGCGGCTATCTGCCTGACTTCAAGAGGTTTCGAAAATCGGTTGTCTCCTCGCTGAGTATGCCGACCAACGTGACCTCAAGACGCCGGTGTCTAGTACAATTTTCTGGCGGACTGTCGCTCCTGAATTAAAGTCAAAATCAGCAAAAAAAGCGCCGTCCAACAGAACTATGGGTTAACCATGCGCATGAGTACATCTGAACAAGGCATCGATATGCACGCTAAATTTTCTGCTCTCCCCCTCATCCTCGCCCTTGCTGGTGGCGTGGTGCTGCCTGCTTACGGTGAGGGCATTGCAGCCGTCCCCTTCACCGTCGGCCAAGGCCCGAGCAGTTCCGCAACCCCCTACCTCACCCCCATTGCCAGCGAGGTACGCTTCGCCTCGGTGTTAACAACCGGTGACGCGATTGGGGCCTACCGCATGGGCGGTAATCCCGATGGTCTGGGCGCTTATGACAACCAGGATGGCACGTTTACCGTGTTGATGAACCACGAACTTGGCCACACGCTTGGCGTGCCGCGGGCGCATGGTGCCAAGGGCGCCTATGTCTCTGAGTGGGTGATTGATAAGACCAGTTTGCAGGTGAAGTCGGGCGCAGACCTTATCCAAAAAGTCTATCGCGAAAACCCGGCGACCAGCCTGTGGGACGCGACCGCAGCGGTGGCGTTTAACCGCTTCTGCTCAGCCGATCTGCCTGCCGCCAGTGCCCTGTACAACACCAACAGCGGCAACGGCACGCAAGCCCGGATTTTCCTCGCGGGCGAAGAAAGCGCGCCGGCACGCGGCATGGCGATGGTGGCCACGGGCGCCGACAAGGGCAAAGCCTACGTGTTGCCCTGGGCCGGCCCTTACACCACCCGGCTAGCAGGCTGGGAAAACTTGCTGGCTCACCCGGATGCCGGTGACAAAACCGTGGTGGTGGCCAATTCCGACGGCGGCGACAACGGCGTCTATTTATATGTCGGAACCAAGCAAAATCATGGCAATGAGGTGGAGAAAGCCGGTTTGGTGGGAGGCTTGGC
>CAIPNE010000522.1 GCA_903866355.1 uncultured Gammaproteobacteria bacterium | reverse complement strand
GTCCTCGGCTACAACTTATATTTTTATTTCGCTTGGTTTTACTTGTACCTGGTCAACGAGCGCGGATTCTCGTTGCAGAGTGGCGGGTGGTACACCATGGCACCCTTTCTGACGATGGCGGTTGCAAGCCCGATTGGGGGTTGGTTAAGCGACGTAATCGGCCGGCGGTACGATAAACGTTGGGGTCGCAGTGGACTGGGCTGCGTGAGCATGCTGCTCACGAGCCTGCTGGTGTTTGCGGGCGCGGCCACCGAGGATCGCGTGCTCTGCGTGGTGTTTCTGTCGGCGAGTACCGGCACTTTATTGCTGGGGGTTGCGGCGTTCTGGGCCACCACTATCGATCTCGCCCCGCGCTACACCGGTACCGCTTCTGGGGTCATGAACATGGGGGGTAACTTGGGCGGCGCCGTGTCCCCGCTGCTCACGCCCTATCTGGGCCAGCACTATGGCTGGCACGTAGCGCTCTATCTCATGGGTGCTTTAGGACTGCTGGGTGCGGTGCTGTGGCTGGGGGTGGATCCGCGGCGGCAGATCGATTTCGGCAAGGGCGTTGCCAATCACGCCGACGGCTCGCTATGAGTCCCGCGTTGCCAAGGCACGCGGCGCGCCGAACCGTGGTGGCCGAGGCTGCAGCCTCGCGCACGTCCGTGCGGCGCGAGGCCGGTCAGCATTTTTAGCGGGGGCTTAGTGGGCGATGGTGAACTTAGCGTAGGCGTTTGCCTCGCCGGCGGCACATTGCTGCCGGTAGTTCTCTAGGCCACCGAGGTAGGACAACAAGGCGCGGGGCTTGCCCGGAATGTTTGCGCCCATGTACCAGCTGTTGGCGAGATACAGCAGGCTGCCTTCGCTCACGGTGTGCATGTGCTGCATCCACTCGGCTTCGGCCTCGGGGGTCACCTCGATCATCGCTTGGGGCGCGGTGCCTACCTGCGCGATGCAGCGATCGACCCATTCCACCTGATGCTCGGCGAGCAGCATGGGGCTGACCAGCGCGCCATTGGCGCAGGGTCCGTCGAGGAAGAAAAGATTCGGGAAGCCCACACTCATCAAGCCCAAATAGGCGCGTGGTGCACCGGTCCAGTAGTCGTTTAATGCCAAGCCGTTGCGACCTCGCACATCGATGCTGCTAATGGCGCCGGTCACGGCGTCGAACCCCGTGGCGAAGATGATGCTGTCGGCCACGTAGTCTTGGCCACCTACGCGCAGCCCCTGCGGGGTCAGTTTCTCGATGGGGGTGTTTTTGATCGACACCAGCGTGACGTTGTCGCGGTTATAGGTTTCGTAGTAGTTGGTATCTGCGCACAGGCGCTTGGCTAGGATGGGGTAATCTTTGGGTGTGAGGAGTTCGGCGACGGCCTGATCTTTCACCCGTTGGCGGGTCTTCTGACGCACAAACTCAGCGAGGGTTTCGTTCGCGGCTTGGTTGGTCAGCAGGTCGGCGAACGAGGAGTAGTAGCACAGACCGCCCGATTCCCAGCGCATTTCGTAATCTGCTTGGCGTTCTTCCGGGCGCACCTCGAGTGCGGATTTGTCGTTGGGCGAGGCTGGCTGGTAGTTCACCGCGATGAAGCCGGCCCGGGATTCTTCTTTTTGCCGACGGCGCCATTCCGGATACATCGCCTTGACGCGTTGTTCGTATTCACGGTCCAACGGGCAGTTGCGCAGCGGAATGGAATACGAGGGGGTGCGCTGGAATACCTGCAGGTGTTTGGCTTGCTGGGCAATGATGGGGATCGCTTGGACGGCCGAGGAACCCGTGCCGATAATCGCGACCCGCTGTCCGGTGAAATCCACCCCCGCCGCCGGCCAGCGCGACGTCAGATATTGGTTGCCTTGATAGTCCGCCAGTCCCTCAAACTGCGGAATACTCCCCGCCGACAAAAACCCGGTGGCGAGCACGCAGTACTTGGCGCTGACCACGTCCCCACGGTCCGTGCAAATCTGCCACTGTCGGTCTTGCTCGTGATAAAGCGCCGAGGTCACCCGAGTACTAAATTGCATGTTCTGTCGCAGATTAAAACGCTCGACCACATGTTGCGCATACCGCAGTAGTTCGGGCTGCGCCGCATAGCG
>CAIPNE010000521.1 GCA_903866355.1 uncultured Gammaproteobacteria bacterium | reverse complement strand
GGGCACACCGCGTTGACCCGAATACCACGCTTGGCGTATTCCACCGCGGCCGTACGGGTGAGACCCATCACACCGTGCTTGCTCGCGCAGTAGCCACCCAGCAGCGGCGCACCGCCGAGTCCTGCGACCGACGCCACGTTGACGATAACGCCCCCGCCTTGGGTGAGCATCTGGCGCAACTCGTGTTTCAAGCACAGATACACGCCTTTGAGGTTGACTGCGATCGCGCGGTCAAAGTCGTCGTCGTCGTGCTCGGCCAACCTAGCGTGCGCGTGCTCGATACCGGCGTTGTTGACCGCACAGTCGATGCGGCCAAACTGGGCCACCGTGACCTCAATAAGGTTGCGCACGCTGTCGGCTTGGGTCACATCGCAGACCGCAAAACGGGCGTCTAATCCCAACGCGTGGAAGTCGGCCAAAACCGCCTCACCGCGCGCCGCGTCCACATCTGACAACATCAGCCGCGCGCCGCTGCTCGCCAAGGCCTGCGCCGCCGCCAAGCCAATACCGCCGCCAGCGCCGGTAATAAGGGCCACTTTGCCTGCCAGGGAAAATGTCAGTGCGGCCTTCATGCTAAGTAGCCGCCGTCCACCGTGACAAACGTCCCGGTGGTATAGGAGGCTGCGTCCGAACACAAATACAGCACCGCGCCGGCCATTTCTTCGGGCTCTGCAGAACGATTAAGCGGTGTGCGCGCGCGCGCCGGGCCGAGAAAACTGTCGTCATCGTGCAGTGCCTGTGCGAAGCGTGTCTTGGTGACGCCCGGCACGAGCGCATTGACGCGGATATTCCATTGCCCGCATTCGTTGGCAAAGGCCTGCGTCATATTGAGAATCGCGGCCTTGGTCATGGAATACACCGCTTGCTTGTCGCCCGGCGTGATGCCATTGGCCGAAGCCACGTTGACGATCGAGCCCTTGCCCTGCGCCCGCATGCGTTTGCCGGCTTCGACCGACATATAAAAATAGCCCCGCAGGTTGATTTCGATCGTTTTCTCAAACGCCGCCACTGGGGTGTCCAGAACATGCCCGTAGAAGGGGTTGGCCGCGGCGTTATTGACCAAAATATCCAGCCGCCCGTAGGTCTTATCGATGTGCTCGAAGGTGCGTTCGATCTGCGCCAAATCGCCAATGTGGCAAGCCAGCGCCTCGGCACGCCCACCGGCCTCACGGATGGCCTGTGCGACCACCTCACAGCCCTCTAGCTTACGGCTGGTCACGAGCACCGTGGCGCCATATTCGGCCAGTCGTTTAGCAATCGCCTCGCCAATGCCGCGGCTAGCACCCGCCACCAACGCCACTCGGCCATCGAGATTAAAATGATCACGCGCCATAAAATTACGTTTCCAGAGAAGTCGAAAATAAGCGGAAATTGTCTGCCCACTGCCTCAGTTGGGGCGAGGGCAAGTGTACGCTGGGCCACGCTGCGGCGTCGATCCGCCGCCCGCGCCAACCGGGCGCAACCGGCTATCGGTGACACCCTCGGGGGGCGGGGATTAGGCGCTAGTTGGCGCCCCCTCGGACGGGGCTGCGGCAATGAGGCTCAGCAGTTGTTCACGAAACCACAGGCTGCCCCCATCACGACTGGTGCTCTTGTGCCAAAAGGCGTGAATTTCCGCTGCGGGCGTCGCAAACGGCAACGGCACGGCCCGCAGCGCGTGGGCCAAAGCGAGCGAACGCGGAATGCTAGCAGCCAAATCGGAGGCCGCCACGATATGCGGCAAGGCGAGGTGATAGGGCAGTCGCAGCACGATGCGTCGCTGCCGACCTAAGCGCCGCAAGGCCAAGTCGATCAGGCCTGGGCCCTGCC
>CAIPNE010000520.1 GCA_903866355.1 uncultured Gammaproteobacteria bacterium | reverse complement strand
GCCGCCCGCTTGCCCATCGAAATTGTGAGCGTTGATTCGGCCTTGGTGTATCGCGGCCTCAATATCGGCACGGCCAAACCCGATCCCATTGAGTTGCAACGGGTGCCGCATCATTTGATCGATATCTGTGAGCCACAGGATCCCTACTCGGTGGCGCGTTTTTGCACCGATGCGGCGGCCGCGATTGCCCAGATAGAGCAACGTGGACGAATTCCTCTGCTGGTAGGGGGAACGGGGCTGTATTTCCGACGCTTGGAAACCGGTATCGCAGACATGCCCGTGGTGGCACCGGCCGTCCGCGCCAGCGTGGCGGCGGAACTCGCCACGTGTGGCAGCGTGGCACTGCATCACCGGCTCGCACAGGCCGATCCTCTCAGTGCCGCGCGTATCCATCCCAATGATCCCCAACGCATTACCCGCGCCTTGGAAATTTTGGATAGCAGCGGTGTGCCTATGTCGACCTTTCTGTTGGCGCCCTCGCCCCCAGGCGCACGCCGCGTATTGCGCAAATGGGTCATCGCACCTACCGATCGCCTCGCCCTGCGCGAACGCTTGGCGCAGCGTTTCGACAGCATGCTGGCGCGTGGTTTTGTCAATGAAGTGCGCGCGCTGCGCGCCCGGCCGGGGATAGCTTTGAGCTTGCCGGCCCTGCGCGCGGTGGGCTATCGGACAGTTTGGGCCTATCTCGACGGCGAAATCAGCCAAGCGGAGATGGTCACTTTGGCGGTGACGGCCAGTGCTCAATATGCCAAGCGTCAATACACTTGGTTGCGCGCCGAACAGGTGGAAGCCTGGTGCGAGGGGCCCACCCCGACGGCGCTCGCCGGGGTGTGCAGAAGTCTCGAAATTGCGGCCAAAACAGCCCCGATTTCAGTATACTGAGGGCGCCTATACCGTTTTTTTTTGGCGCGGCACGAGACCGCGACCAGTTTCGCCCGAGGCGCGCGCAGGGCCCGGCAGCGGTAGGGAGTAGTCTAAAAACAAGGAGACTCACGTGAGCAAAGGCCAATCCCTCCAGGAGCCTTATTTAAATGCGCTGCGCAAGGAGCGTATCCCGGTGTCGGTTTATCTCGTTAATGGCATCAAGCTGCAGGGACAAATAGAGTCGTTCGACCAATTCGTCATTCTGCTCAAAAACTCTGTTAGCCAAATGGTTTATAAACACGCTATCTCGACCGTGGTCCCAGCCCGCAATGTGAAGCTGCCGCGCGCGGACGGAGATGACATGGAAATGGAAACGGAAGAGGAATAGCCGGATTGTCGAAAGTTGATTGAGCGGCCCCGAGGCGGCGAACGCGCCATCCTCGTTAATGTCACGCTGTCTGCGCCCGCGACCCCCTGCGACCGGGAAGAATTTGCCGAACTGGCGGCTTCCGCCGGGGTGGAAACTGTGGCCAGTCTGGACGCCAAGCGCGCCCGCCCAGATCCCAAATATTTTCTGGGCTTAGGCAAGGCCACCGAACTCAAAGAGTTGGTGGCCGCCCACGGCGCCGAGGTGGTGCTGTTTGATCGCGCGCTGTCGCCTGGCCAAGAACGCAACCTCGAAACCTTAGTCGAGTGTCGTGTCCTCGACCGTACGGGCGTTATTCTCGATATTTTCGCCCAACGTGCGCGCTCCTTCGAAGGTCAACTCCAAGTCGAAATGGCGCAACTGCAGCACTTGTCTACCCGCTTGGTGCGTGGGTGGACCCACCTCGAGCGGCAACGTGGTGGCATTGGGCTGCGTGGTCCGGGTGAAACCCAGCTGGAAACGGACCGCCGCCTCATTGGTCTACGCATCAAACAACTCTTTGAGCGTCTGGAAAAACTGCGGCGTCAACGCCAGCAGGGTGGCCGTGCCCGCCGCCGCGCGCAACTTTCGGTGACCGCTTTGGTGGGTTACACCAATGCCGGAAAATCCACGCTGTTCAATCGCCTCACCGCCAGCGATAGCTATGCCGCAGACCAGCTTTTTGCCACGCTGGATACCACGCTGCGGCGCATGAGTGTGCCGGGCGAACACCCCGTCTTATTGAGCGATACCGTGGGTTTTATCCGTGATTTGCCGCCGGATCTCGTGGCGGCATTTCAAGCCACGCTAGAAGAAACCCGCGAGGCAACGCTGCTTTTACACGTGCTCGACAGCAGTGCTGAGGACTTGGAAGCCAAGCGCAGCGAAGTATTAAACGTGCTCGCGCGCATCGGCGCGGGTGACCAACCGGTGCTCGAAGTGCACAACAAAATTGATCTCCACCCGGGGTTTGAGCCACGGATAGACCGCGGCCCGCAGGGCGAGCCGGTCGCGGTCTGGGTTTCGGCGCGCACCGGTGCAGGTCTGGATCTGCTGCGGGTGGCCGTGGCCGAACGCTTGGATGCGACCAAGATCAACCGCATCGTGGACTTGGCGCCCGATCAGGGGCGGCTGCGGGCCCAAGTTTATGAGCTCGGTGCGGTACTCGCGGAGCTACCGCTAGAAGAGGGGGGGTGGCGGATGGAGTTAACCCTCAGCGCGCCCCGTTGGACGCGTTTGTTTGCCGAGCACCCGGCGTTTCTGGAAATCATGGCCAGCGGTGAAGAACCCGCGCCTCCCTAAAATGCCGCGTTGCCGAATTGTCACCGGCCCCACTACAATCGGCGCCTACGTTTAGTCCTTTTGCGATACGAGTACCCTTATGGCTTGGAACGATTCTGATAATGGCAAAGACCGCGACCCGTGGAGCGGCCGGCGTAACCCACAAGGGCCTCCGGATCTCGACGAACTGCTGCGTAAATTCCAAGAAGGCCTAAGCGGGTTGTTTGGGCGCGGCAGGCGCCCCGTACCCAGCGGCCCTAGTGGCCCCAGTGGCGAAAACATGGGGCGCATTGGTGCGGTGGTGCTGGTGTTACTACTGGTACTGCTGTCCGCCGAAATATTCTGGAAGATCGAGCCCGCTGAACGCGGGGTGGTGATGCGCTTTGGCGCCTATAAAACCACGCTCATGCCCGGGCCACACCTGCGCTTCCCCCGACCCATCGAAACCGTCATCCGCGTGAACATTGACCAAATCCGGGCTTTCCCGGTGAACGCCACCATGCTCACGCAGGATGAGAATATTGTCGATGTGCAAATTGCGGTGCAGTACCGCATTAAAGATGTGAACTCCTATCTGCTGCGTATTGCCGATCCCGATGCCTCTGTACAGCGGGTGGCGGAGAGTTCTATCCGCGATGTCATTGGTGCCAGCACGTTCGATTTCGTCATTGGTGAAGGCCGCGCAGAAATTGCGCTCAAGGCCCAAGCGCTGATGCAGGAACTCCTCGACAACTACGAATCTGGTATTACGGTAACCAGTGTTAACTTGCTGTCGGCAAATCCGCCCGAGGAAGTGAAGGCTTCCTACGACGACGCCATCAAAGCACGCGAAGACGAACAGCGAAAAATTAATGAAGCGGAGGCTTACCGCAACGAAATCGTGGAACGCGCCGCGGGCAACGCGGATCGCGTGCGACTGGAGTCCAAGGCCTATCGCGAACAGGTCGTCTCGCGCGCAACCGGTGAGGCTCAGCGTTTTGCCCAAGTGCTGGCCGAATACGAGAAGGCGCCCGAGGTAACGCGTGAACGCCTGTACTTCGATACCATCCAAGCGGTATTACACAGCACCACTAAGATCATTTTAGACAGCAAGGCCGGCACCAATATTACCTACTTGCCGTTGGATAAATTACTCGACCCAGCGCGCCATTCGGCGCCGAAGGCGGCACCGGTAGAAGGCGAGAGCACGCCGGTGGCCACGCCGGCCCCGGACAGCCCTCCCACCGGTGGTGAGGCTTTTGGACGTACGCGAGATGTTCGGGCGAGAGGGGCACGATGATGTTAAGCCGCATTTTAATAACGCTACTGGTGGTGCTGGGCATTGCGTGGTCTAGCGTGTTCCGCGTGTTTGAACGCGAGCGAGTGATCCTGTTCCAGTTGGGCGAGATTAAGCGCACTGACTACGAACCGGGACTGCATTTCCTGCTGCCGATATATCAAAACGTGCTCAAATTTGACGGCCGCCTGCAAACGCTGGATTCCGAGCCGCAGCGTTTTCTCACCGGTGAGAAAAAAGACGTTATCGTGGATTCTTTCGTGCGCTGGCGCATTAAAGACGTGGTGAAGTTTTACTTGGCCACGGGTGGCGATGCGCGGCGGGGCGGGTTGTTGGTTTATCAGAAAATTAACGATGCGCTGCGCGAGGAGTTTGGCCGGCGCAAGGTGCAAGAGGTGGTGGCCGGACAACGCGGTGCCATTTTGGCGATCGTGAATCGCAAAGCCGCCGAGCGCGGCGAGGAACTGGGCATCGAGGTGGTAGACGTCCGCATCAAGCGCATCGATTTGCCTGCCGAAGTCAGCAACGCCGTGTACGAACGGATGCGCGCCGAACGTGCGCGAGTGGCCCGTGAACTGCGCGCCCGGGGCGAAAAAGAAGCCATCCGTATTCGCGCAGACACCGATGGCCAATCGACCGTGATCAGCGCCGAGGCCTACCGAGACTCCGAAAGCGCGCGTGGCGCGGGCGATGCGTTGGCCTCGCAAATTTACGCCAAGGCTTACAATCAAAATCCCAGTTTTTATTCGTTTTATCGCAGCCTTGGGGCTTATCGGGAAAGCTTTAACAGTAAAGAGGACATCTTGGTGCTAGCGCCAGACTCCGCTTTCTTTAAGTATTTCAAAGATCCCAGCCCGCGCTAGGGGCGTTTACGCGCATGTGGCAGGACCTAATGGCCGCCGGTGCGCTAGTCTTGGTGTTGGAAGGCGTGTTGCCTTTTCTTAACCCTGAACGGTATCGCACGCTAATGACGCAACTGCTGACACTGGATAACCGCCAACTGCGGTTATTCGGGCTTGGCAGCATGCTGGTCGGTGTGCTCGCCCTCTATCTTGTGAGATGACCCATGTCGCGCGCGAGTCGCTGGTTGTTGCCGGATGGTGTCGACGAAATCATTCCGCCGCAGGCGGCAGTGATCGAGACCCTGCGTCGGCGGATGCTCGATACGATGGCCAGTTGGGGCTACGCCTTGTGCATGCCTGCGAACGTCGAATTTCTGGACTCTCTGGTGTCGATCGGAGGCGATCTGGAACTGCAAACTTTCAAGCTGACCGACCAAGTGAGCGGCCGGATGCTGGGGATTCCGGCGGACATGACGCCGCAGATTGCCCGTATCGATGCGCACCGGATCGGCGCGGCGGCACCCACCCGGCTGTGTTATATCGGTTCGGTGCTCCATACCCGACCCGGCCAATTCGCCGGCTCCCGCAATCCTTTGCAATTGGGTGCCGAACTCTACGGTCACACGGGCATCGAGAGCGACGCCGAAGTCATTAGCCTGATGGTCGCCACCCTCGCGGTGGCGGGCGTGGGTGAGATTACCCTCGACCTCGGGCATATGGCGCTGTTTCATGGGTTGGCGACGGCGGCCCAACTGGATGCCGACGCCGAGGCGCAGGTGCTCGACGCCTTATTGCGCAAGGCGGGGGATGAATTAGCTGAAATTCTGGCGCGCGAGCAGGTGCCGGACACGGTCGCCGCGTGGTTGTTGGCGCTGCTGTCGCTCAATGGCGATCGCGAGGTTCTAGCCCGCGCGGCGCGCGTCTTGGCCAAGGCGCCAGAGGCGGTGCAGATGGCGCTGGGCGCGTTGGTGGCGCTGGTCGATTTGCTCGAACGTCGCTGTCCCACGCTGAACGTCCACCTAGACTTGGCCGACTTGCGCGGTTATCAATATCACACCGGTGTGATGTTCGCCGCCTACACCGTACGCGTGGGCTGGGCCATTGCTTGGGGTGGTCGGTACGACAATATCGGTGCGCGCTTTGGACGGGAACGCGCGGCAACCGGCTTCAGCACCGATGTGAAACTGCTGGCCGCGCTGGCCGCACCCACACTGCCGGCCGAGGCTAGCGTGTTTGCCCCGGCGGGTTCAGAAGCCGGACTGCTGGCGGCAATGGATGCCGCGCGGGCGGCGGGGCGAGTGGTTATTCAAGCGTTACCGGGGCAAAGCGGCGGGGCCGAAGAACTGGGCTGTCAATCGCAGTTATGCCAAGTAGCTGGAAACTGGCAGATAGCGCCGCTCGCCTGAGTCGCGGCGCAAGCTCTCATTAGATGGATAAAGGGGAACAACGTTGAGCAGATCGGTAGTGGTCATCGGTGCGCAGTGGGGCGATGAAGGTAAGGGCAAAGTGGTCGACATGCTGACCGACCGTGCGAGCGCAGTCGTGCGCTTTCAAGGCGGACATAACGCCGGTCACACCGTGGTGATCGACGGGACGAAAACCATCCTGCATCTCATCCCCTCAGGGGTGCTGCGCGCGGGTGTTTCGTGCCTGATCGGCAATGGTGTGGTGGTGTCGCCTGCCGCGCTGATGGAAGAAATTCTGATGCTGGAGTCCAAAGGGATCCCGGCGCGGGCACGACTGATGATCAGCCCCGCGGCAACGCTGATCCTGCCCTATCACGTGGCGCTGGATCAGGCCCGCGAGAAAGCACGCGGTGCTCAGGCCATCGGTACCACCGGGCGGGGCATTGGCCCGGCCTATGAGGACAAAGCGGCGCGGCGCGCGCTGCGGGTCGAAGACCTCCTGTTCCGTGAACGTTTCGCGGCGAAACTGGGTGAGGTTTTGGATTATCACAACTTTGTGCTGGCCAATTATTACCGCGTCGACAAACTCGATTTCCAGCAAATTTTAGATGAGCAAATGGCCTTCGCCACCCAACTTGCGCCTTTAGTGGGGGATGTGGCGGAAGAAATTCACCGGCTGCAAGAGTCCGGCGTGAATCTCCTTTTTGAAGGGGCGCAAGGCAGTCTGCTGGATATCGATCACGGCACCTATCCCTATGTCACTTCTTCCAATACCACCGCCGGCTTTGCCGCCACAGGTTCCGGCGCCAGCCCGCAGCGGATGGATTATGTACTCGGGATTACCAAGGCCTACACCACGCGGGTGGGCGGCGGGCCGTTCCCCACCGAACTTTTCGACGAACTGGGCCAACACTTGGCCACCCGCGGCCACGAGTTCGGCGCGACCACCGGACGCGCCCGTCGCTGCGGTTGGTTTGACGCCGTGGCGTTGCGCCGCGCGCGGCTGACCAATGGTATTTCCGGCCTGTGCGTCACGAAGCTCGATGTGCTCGACGGCATCGATGAAATTCGGCTCTGCACGGGTTATCGCACGCCGCGTGGCGAACTCAAGTCAGCGCCCAGCGGCGCCGAAGCCTTGGCCGAGGTCGAACCGATTTACGAGGCGATGCCTGGCTGGCACGAGCCCACCGCGGGCATCACGGATTATGCAAAACTACCGGTCAACGCCCAGCGTTATCTAGCGCGCATCGAAGCAGTGGTCGAGGCGCCCATCGACATGATTTCCACGGGCCCCGATCGCACGCAAACCATCATGCTGCGACATCCGTTTGCCTGAGCATCCCCCCATGGTCTCCAACGATTCCACTACCCTCGCCGGCGCCCCGGATCCCGTCCCCCGGCTGGCGCAATGGCTGGCTGACGCGGAACGGGAGGAGCCCAATAATCCCACCGCAATGTCAGTTGCCAGCGTGGGCGCGGATGGTCGGCCCTCGCTGCGGGTGCTGTTGTTGCGAGGCTTTGACGAACGCGGTCTGGTTTTTTATACCAATTTAAGCAGTCGCAAAGGACG
>CAIPNE010000519.1 GCA_903866355.1 uncultured Gammaproteobacteria bacterium | reverse complement strand
TTGGGCACGCAAGGACCCGACCCAAACTATAATTTTTCCGGCGCCTGATGGTACAGCGCAAGGGTGTCGCTAGCGTCTTTTAAATCGATGCCCGTCAAGCAGCGCTCTAGCGCTTGGGTGACCAGCCAAGCGATGGTGTGGGCGGCCTGCGCATAACCCAGCCCGCCAAGGTGGATGTTGGAGACGCAGTTGCGCTGCGCATCGTTGATCCCTCGGCGCGGCTGGAAGGTCAGGTAGGCGCTCAGGCTGTCGGGCGAGCTCAGCCCGGGGCGTTCGCCCAGCGCAATCACCACCAAACGAGCACCGAGACACGCACCAATGTCATCCCCCAGCGCCACCCGGGCTAGTGTCGCAATGACCACCGGTGCCACGCGCAACGCGGGGTTTAGCCGCGCGCGCAGTGCCACCAGCAGCGCCACGGCATGGCGCTGAACAGCGATGGCTGAAAGTCCATCGGCGACCACCAGCGCTACGTCATAAGGTGTTTCCTGCGCGCGCAAAACGGGCTCCGCGGCGGGATCTAGCGCGCGGCCTAAATCGGGCCGCATTAAATAACGGGTGCGATCGCCCGCCTGACTGGTCACCACCAGCGAAGGAAAACCTTCAGCAGCCAACGCCGCCACCAAATTCGGCACGGCCAACGGCGTATGCACCGCATCGCGGGCCAAGGCGTGCGCCACCCCAAAGCGCAACACCTCTGCGGTGGGCAAACTTGCACCCACCCGACCCAACGCAATGCGGGCCGGCGTGAGCTGGCGCAGAGCAGCCCAAGGGTCTGCATCGGTGGGCAGCACGGGCACCTTACTCATGCCGCGTGGGTCAGGGCGGTTAGCCCGCGCAGCAAAGGATCGCGCGCGGCCAGCGTTTGCAGTTGCCCAGCCGCATTGAGAATTTGCCGCTGCGCCAACCAGGCAGAAAATTCAGGGGCGTGGTTGAAGCCAAAAATTCGGCGCAAATAAAGCGCGTCGTGGAAGGAGGTACTTTGGTAGTTCAACATGACGTCGTCGGCCCCCGGCACCCCCATGATGTAGGTAACGCCGGCCGCGCCCAACAGCGTGAGGAGATTGTCCATGTCATCCTGATCGGCCTCCGCGTGGTTGGTGTAGCACACGTCACAGCCCAGCGGCACGCCCATCAGCTTGCCGCAAAAATGATCTTCCAAACCGGCGCGAATAATCTGCTTACCATCGTAGAGATATTCCGGCCCAATAAACCCCACCACGGTGTTGACTAGCAGGGGCTTGAATTCGCGCGCCACGGCGTAGGCGCGCGCCTCACAAGTTTGTTGGTCTACCCCGTGATGCGCGTTCGCCGACAGCGCACTGCCCTGCCCGGTTTCGAAATACATGACGTTGTCACCCACCGTACCGCGCCGCAGGTCCAGCGCCATGTCGCGCGCCGTTTGGAGTAGCGCCAAGTTCACGCCAAAACTGTGATTAGCTGCCTGGGTGCCGGCGATGGACTGAAAGACCAGATCAACCGGCAGCCCCGCTTCCATGGCTTTAATCTGCCCCGTGATATGCGTGAGCACACAACTTTGCGTGGGGACCTCAAAGCGTTGAATGACCTCATCCATCAACTGCCACAGGCCGCCCAGCACCGTCAGGCTGTCGCTGGCAGGATTGATACCAATCAGCGCATCCCCCGCACCGTAGAGCAGACCATCCAGAATACTGGCGGCGATGCCTTTGGCGTCATCGGTTGGGTGATTGGGTTGCAAGCGCACCGCTAGGCAACCGGGCAAACCGAGCGTGTTGCGAAAGCGCGTAACAACCCGGCACTTGCGCGCCACTAACACCAAATCTTGATTGCGCATGAGCTTGGAGACGGCCGCCGCGACCTCCGGGGTAATCGCCGGTGCCAGCCGCGCCAAGGTAATTTCGTCGGTAGTGTCCAGGAGCAACCAGTTGCGAAACTCCCCTACTGTGAGGCCGGCAATTTCTGCAAAAACATCGGCCGGGTGACGGTCGCAGATGAGGCGCGTGACTTCGTCGGACTCGTAGGCAATGAGCGGTGCCGCCACGATGTCGCGCAGCGTCACCTCCGCCAAACACAAGCGTGCGGCCATGCGTTCAACCGCCGTGGCCGCCCCGATGCCCGCCAAATAATCACCCGAGCGTGCCGGCGAGGCTTTGGCGAGCAATGTCCGCAGATTGGCAAAACGATAATTTGTGGCATCGATCGTGTGGTGATAGGACATACATAGCCTCCAGATTTTTCCCGCTAGCGCGGCGCGCCAAGTCTGCGCCGCACGCCAGCGCAAGGCCATTCTGCGCCCAGCTCGCGCGGCACCCTAACGCCCCCTGCTACCGCCCAACCCATCAGCTGGGCAATCGCCAAAGTCCCTCGCGGGGAAGTTTATTTTTAGCGCCAGCCGTCATTCAAGAATGCTGAGACACCCATCCAATAGCCAGCCCTAGCCAATTCCCCAGCCACGTTCCACAGCGTCATGCTCGGTGCCAGAATTGCCGGGCAGCGCCATTTGTTAACCGGCCCGCTGAGAAGCCCTGGCTACACACAACGCCGGCCCGCGGCGACACCCGGCGCGTGGGCACAGGGGGTGTCCCAGAGGTTGAATGTTCACCTTGGCAAGCGCCCCAGAGCTTGCGGGAGGGGATGGCGTGTGGTGACAGTCCAAACGTGGCGGTCCAAAATATTCGCCGCAGAGGTTCACCGTATTTTAGGCGGCCTGCCCGCCGACGGGGCGCAGCGCTTAGGGCGCATCACCATTCCGACAAAGAGTCGCTTTTCATGAAAAAAACAGCCCCGGATAAAACCTCGGTTTCCCCCGAGCTGCCCCAGCCAAGCTCGGCGGTGGCGTCACGTCGCGCCTTCATGGCGAAAGTTTCTGGCGGCATGGTGAGTTTGGCGGGGGTTTCGGCCGTGGGTGCCGAGACGCTCGCCGACGTGCCGCCGCGGGTGGTGGGCGCTAACCTGAGCGAACTCAGCGAGCGTTCCAGTTTTGTGCATCCCAGCAGAATTCCGGAAGCGACGCCCGGCAAACGCAACGTGGCGATTACCGATGCGATCAACTCCAAAACACCGCTGCAGGATTTGGTCGGCACCATCACACCCTCGGATCTCCACTACGAGCGTAGCCACTCCGGTGTTCCGAGCCTTGACCCCACGCGTCACCGGCTGCTGCTGCACGGCATGACTCAAAAGCCGCGAGTGCTGACCTTGGCCGATCTAAAAACCATGCCCTCAGTGTCGCGGCAAGTGTTTCTGGAATGCTCCGGCAACGGCTGGGAGAACTGGCACGCGGCAGACGAACATCTCACCGTGCAGGACATGTACGGGATGATCAGCATGCACGAGTGGACGGGCGTGCCCCTGTCGTTCCTCGTGAATTGGGTGGGCAAAGACAAAGCGGCCAACTGGATGTTGGCGGAGGGCGGTGATGCGTCGGGCATGGCACGCAGCGTGCCCCTCACGGAGGAAATTCTGAGCGAGGCCATCGTGGCTTACGCGCAAAACGGAGAGCCCCTGCGGCCTGCGCACGGTTTCCCTTTACGGCTAATTGTGCCGGGTTTTGAGGGCAATCTGAGTGTGAAATGGTTGCGGCGCCTCAAGTTTGGTGATCAACCTTTTATGACGCGCTGGGAAACGGCGCGCTATACCTCGCTAATGCGCGACGGCCGCGCCCGTCAATTCCATCTGCGACAAGAAGTGAACTCGGTCATTACCTCGCCTTCAGGGACGATGACCATTACGCCGGGCTACCAGCACATCTCCGGTCTGGCGTGGAGTGGTCACGGCAAAATTACCCGGGTGGAAATCAGCACCGATGGCGCCCTCACTTGGCAAACGGCAGAACTTAACGCGCCGGCACTACCGAAACCCCAAACACGCTTCCAACTGGCTTGGGAGTGGCGCGGTGAGCCAACCAAACTGGTCA
>CAIPNE010000518.1 GCA_903866355.1 uncultured Gammaproteobacteria bacterium | reverse complement strand
TGCCACCTTGTGCGGTGGGCACCAGATTCACATAACTTTCGGTGATCAACTCGCCTTCATCTGCGCGCCATTGCAGCGCCCAAGTGACCGCCGCGTATTCCGTCTCCACGTTGCCCTGCACGGCCTCCGGGGGCAGCAATTCGGCATCGGGTAGGGCTGCCGTCAAGTAACCTCGCAAGCCATCCGCATATTGCCAAGTGTCGAGTTCGCCGCTGGCTTCGTCCGCGAGCGACATCGTCAAACCCGGACACAGCACCGCCTTGGCGCGCAGCAAGTGTTTTAGCCGAGGGAGCAAAATACGGGTGGAATCAAAAAACACCGCGTCGGGCCAAAAACGCAGGCTGGTGCCGGTATTTTGCCGGCCTACTTTGCCGACTTCTTCCAACGGCGTGGTGCGCGCGCCGTTATGAAAGCTCATGGCGTATTCCACGCCGCCGCGTTTGACCCGCACCTGCAGCTGTGAGGACAGTGCATTGACCACCGACACCCCCACCCCGTGCAGGCCGCCGGCAAATTTATAGTTGCGGTTCGAAAACTTACCCCCGGCATGCAGCCTAGTGAGGATGACTTCGACCCCCGAGAGTTGCTCGCCCGGATGGAGATCCACGGGCATTCCCCGGCCATCGTCGGTGACCGTGACAGAACCATCAGCGTGGAGGTTGACGTCGATCCGCGTAGCGTGGCCGGCAAGGGCTTCGTCTACGCTGTTGTCCACCACCTCTTGCACAAGGTGGTTGGGCCGCGAAGTATCGGTATACATCCCGGGACGTTTACGCACCGGCTCAAGGCCAGTCAGGACTTCTATATCAGCGGCGTCGTAGCGGGCGCTCAATGGGTGTTTCTCGGACAATGAAAAGGTGCGCGAGGGGCGCGGCGGGATGGTGTGCCGATACGGCGGGCGTGGTCAAGCCAAATCGCGGACCAGTGCTGCGCGCACGCTTTCCGGCAGGGGATCTAGCACGTGTCCATACGCCGGGTGGTCGATGCCCATCGCGAGGCTCGCCCCGGCCCGTGCCGCCGTGACCATCGCCGGGGTCAGCTGGAAGCGCAGAAAATGCACTGCCGAGGTCTTGTTCTCCCGCGAGCGTTCGAGGTCTTCATCGGCGATCGCAAAGACCGGCTCGGCGTCACCGACGCGCGCCCACACGTGGTGTTCTACTCCCACGAGTTGCTCAAGCGCCACCCGCCGTTCTTCCACGTCTGGGTATTCCAACATGAAGGTTGCCTTCCAGTTCTCCCCATCGGGAACCAGCGGATTGTAGGCGTCCAATTCTTCCTGAATCGCATCGGCCTCAAAAATTCGCTCCACGCGGAGCATCTCTTGAACCTGATACTGGACGGTCATGCGGTCTTCGAAATACAGCGTGGCGTGGCGTCCCAAGGCAACCTGTCGGTTGGCTTTATGGGCGATAACGGCCTGCCGGAAAGTGGCGCGTTCGGCGTGATAACGCTCCAATGGCATGAGGTCTTGGCGTTGCAAAGGCTGCATGGTTCAGATTCCGTAAGCTAGTCGCAAAAGCGTGAAAGCGGAGGTTGCCGTGCTAGTGGCGACCCCCTGCTCGATGAGATCGCCAGCCATT
The DNA here is from genome assembly GCA_903866355.1 of uncultured Gammaproteobacteria bacterium. Classification (GTDB taxonomy): domain Bacteria; phylum Pseudomonadota; class Gammaproteobacteria. The sequence goes on along the minus strand of CAIPNE010000518.1, from coordinate 1,677 downwards.
GGGCAGTCGCTCAGGTAGTAGTCAAAATGACCGTCCTTAATACGCGTGACCACGGGCTGGCAGATCTTTTTAGCCAACGCATAGTTCTCAGCTTTAACAGCGTAAGTGCCATCGTGGCCCGAACAACGTTCGATCGAGGTGACCCGCGTCTCCGGCACCAACTCCAGCACTTCCTTCGTTTTGAGACCGATGTTCTGCACCCGCTGATGACACGGTGCGTGATGGGCGATGGTGCCCAGCGCACGGGTAAAATCGGTGCGTAGCTCACCCGCGCGGTGCCGCAACATTAAGTATTCGAAGGGATCAAAGAACGCTTGTTTAATGCGGGCAAGGTCCGGGTCGTCCGGAAACATCAGGGGCAGCTCTTGTTTGAACATCAGCACACAGCTCGGGATGGGGGCCACCAAGTCATACCCGGCTTCCACCAACGGCAGTAAGGCGGCCACGTTGGCGGCCCGGTGTTTAGCCACGGTATCCAGATCACCGAGCTCGAGTTTTGGCATGCCGCAGCAGACTTCTGAGCCGGTCAGGCGGATTTCGATGTCGTTGTGCTGGAACACCGCCACTAGGTCTTCCACCAGCGCCGGCGTATTGCGGTTGCCGTAGCAAGTCAGGAAGACCGCGACTCGGCCGGTCGTCTTGGGGGTGGCGCGCGTGGGCCGCGCTGGCGTGGGCAAATGTGCTAGCCGCTGGCGAGCCGTGTGGCTTTCAAACCGGGGCAGCGGTGCCTCAGCGTGAATGCCGGTCAGCTTTTGGACTAGTTGACGAAGGGGTTTGCTGGCGTTCGCAGCATTGATGGTTTGGGCGACCACCGGGATGGACGCGAGCTTGCCGACCGCATCGGTGGAGGTCAGTAATTTGTCGCGCACACTGACCGCACCCTCTTTAAATTTGACGGCCTTGGCCCGCAGCATGAGGTGTGGAAAATCGACGTTCCACTCGTGCGGCGGCACGTAGGGGCATTTGGTCATGTAGCACAGGTCGCACAAGTAGCACTGGTCAACCACATCCCAATAGGCTTCTTTAGGGATGCCATCCACTTCCAAGGTGGGCGACTGGTCGACCAAATCAAACAGCACCGGGAAGGAATGGCAAAGGCTGACGCAACGGCGACAGCCATGACAGATGTCATAGACCCGCTCGAGTTCCGTAAACAGCGCGTTCTTGTCGTAGAAATCGGGTGATTGCCAATCGAGTGGGTGACGAGTCGGCGCTTGGAGACCGCCTTCGCCGCGTGCTTTCGGGTCTGAGGACATGAGGAATCTTCCACACCGGGGCAAGCTTGCCGCTGTTTAAATTGTGCTGGGAACCACGAAGCCGGGGTGCCCGGCTTCGCGTTTTAGTTGCCTAAGGCAATACTTTCAGAGCCTAGCTCATCGAATCCAAGGCTTTCTGGAAGCGGTTGGCGTGCGAACGCTCGGCTTTGGCCAGGGTTTCAAACCAGTCCGCAATTTCGCCGAAGCCTTCGTCACGGGCGGCCTTCGCCATGCCGGGATACATATCGGTGTATTCGTGGGTTTCACCGGCAATGGCCGCTTTGAGATTCAACGATGTCGTGCCGATGGGGTGGCCGGTGGCCGGGTCGCCCACTTCTTCGAGATATTCCAAGTGGCCATGGGCATGACCCGTTTCGCCTTCTGCGGTAGAACGGAACACCGCGGAGATGTCGTTGTAGCC
>CAIPNE010000517.1 GCA_903866355.1 uncultured Gammaproteobacteria bacterium | reverse complement strand
TGCCGTCCACCCGAAAGCGCACGCGATAGATTTTCTCGTAGGGTTCGAAGTGTAGGTCAGAGGCGCCACGCTTAATGGCGTCGAGCAGCACTTTGTTGACAAAGCGCACTACCGGCGCGTCGTCCACCTCCGAACTCTCGGCGGCGGCCTCAACTTGCGGGCCAATTTCTAGGTCATCGAGGTTTTCAAAATCGCTATCGTTCAAGGCCCCTAGGCCGGATTCCGTTGCGGCGAGAGATTTTTCAATCGCGGCCTTGAGCTTGTTTTCTTCTACCAGCACTGCTTCGGTGTTGGCGCCGAGGTGAAACTTTATTTCATCCAGGGCCTGCAGGTTGGTGGGATCAGAGACGGCGATGAACACCCGGTTGCCGCGTCTGAAGATCGGTAGCGCATGGTGCCGAATAATTAATTCTTCGCTGACGAGCTTTACGACATCGGGGTCTATTTCTAGCGACTCGATGTCAATCAGCGATACCCCAAACTCTTGGGAGGCCGCTTGGGCTACAGTTTTGGAATCGCTGAGCTTCTGATCAATGAGATATTTGACGAAGGACGTTTTAGCGCTCAGCGCGGCCTGAAAAGCCTGTATGGCAATCGGTTCTTCAAGCACCCCGTCGGTGACCAGTTTGCGCGCCAGTCCGGTCAGGTGAATGCGGTTAGGGCTGGCTGCCACGGACGTTTTCCCTCAGGTTAAAAGCTGTTCCAAACTTCGAAAAGAGTAGATGAAAGGCTGCTAAATAACCATCACAGTTACTTATTTAAGCCGCACCCTCTCATCTTCTCTTTATTTTTAACGCTGTGGGTGGCCCGTTTAGTGCCCGAAGGTGAATTTCCCATCGACTACGTCCACCTTAATGGTGTCGCCGGCCCCAAAACGTCCATCGAGCAACGCGACGGAAAGCGGCGTCTCGAGGTAGTTTTGCACCGCGCGTTTGAGCGGACGGGCGCCGTAAGCCACATCGAAACCAGCCTCCCCCAAGGTATCGACCGCAGCGGTCGTAATATCCAGCTTAATTTGCTGTTCGGCCAGACGTTGCCGTAGGTACGTAATCTGCACTTCCGCGATGGCCCGAATCTGTGCCGGGAGCAAACTGTGGAAGACCACTATTTCATCGATACGATTGATGAACTCTGGGCGGAAGCTCAGCCAGACTTCTTCCATCACGGCGGCGCGCATGACGGCGTAGTCCACGCCCTCGTCCAACTGTTGGATGCGCTGCGATCCGAGGTTGGAGGTCATCACGATCACGGTGTTTCGGAAGTCCACCGTGCGGCCGTGCCCATCGGTCAGGCGCCCCTCGTCGAGGACCTGTAGCAAGATATTGAAAACCTCCGGGTGGGCTTTCTCAATCTCATCCAGCAAGATAACCGAGTAGGGTTTACGCCGCACGGTCTCGGTGAGATAGCCACCTTCTTCATAGCCGACATAGCCGGGCGGCGCCCCAATCAGGCGTGCTACAGCGTGTTTTTCCATGTACTCAGACATATCGATGCGGACCATCGCGTCTTCTGTGTCGAACAGGAATTCGGCCAACGCTTTGCACAGTTCGGTCTTGCCGACCCCGGTGGGGCCTAAAAATAGAAAGGATCCATTAGGCCGACGCGGATCAGATAAGCCGGCTCGCGTGCGCCGAATGGCGTTGGCGACCGCCGTTAGAGCCTGTTCCTGTCCCACTACCCGGCGATGCAGTGCCGTTTCCATGCGCAGTAATTTGGCCCGATCGCTTTCCAGCATTTTGCTGACTGGAATCCCGGTCCACTTCGACACCACCTCGGCGATTTCTTCCTCGGTGACACGATTACGCAGCAGCCGCATGGGTGGCAGCTCGGTGTCCGAAGTGGCGAGCAGCTGTTTTTCCAATGCTGGGATCACCCCATATTGCAGCTCGGACATCCGGCTTAGGTCACCGCTGCGCCGGGCCAAGTCGAAATTTTGTCGCGCCCGTTCCAACTCTGCTTGCACTTGATGCGTGCCGAACAGCGCGGCTTTTTCTGATTTCCAGATTTCCTCTAGATCGGCAGCCTCGCGCTCAATTTTGTCCAACTGGGCTTCGAGGTCCGCTAGCCGCCGCTTGGAGGCGTCGTCCGTTTCTTTGCGTAAGGCTTCGCGCTCGATCTTGAATTGGATAATCTTGCGATCGATGCGGTCGAGTTCCTCTGGTTTCGAATCGATCTCGATACTGATTCGACTGGCGGCCTCGTCGATTAGATCGATAGCTTTGTCGGGGAGCTGCCGGTCAGCGATGTAGCGATAAGACAACTGTGCGGCCGCGACGAGCGCTGGATCGGTAATCTCGACCCCGTGGTGGACGGCATATTTTTCTTTGAGCCCACGCAGGATAGCGATGGTGTCTTCGATCGATGGCTCGTCCACCATCACGCGTTGGAAACGCCGTTCGAGGGCGGCATCTTTTTCCACATATTGGCGATATTCGTCCAGCGTTGTCGCGCCGATGCAATGTAACTCGCCGCGCGCCAACGCCGGTTTCAGCATATTGCCGGCGTCCATCGCGCCTTCAGCTTTGCCGGCACCCACCAAGGTGTGCAGCTCATCAATGAACAGCACCACTTGGCCTTCCTGACGGGCCAAATCGGTGAGCACGGCTTTTAGTCGTTCTTCAAATTCGCCACGGAATTTGGCCCCCGCTATCAGGGCTGCGAGGTCCAGCGACAGCACGCGTTTGCGCTTCAGGCCTTCAGGCACTTCTCCATTAACAATCCGCTGCGCCAAGCCTTCTACGATGGCGGTTTTGCCCACCCCGGGTTCGCCGATCAGTACCGGATTATTCTTGGTGCGGCGCTGTAACACTTGGATGGTGCGGCGGATTTCTTCATCGCGGCCAATCACGGGATCCAGTTTGCCTTGTTCGGCGCGTGCCGTGAGGTCGGTGGTGTATTTCTCGAGTGCTTGGCGGTTTTCTTCAGCGTTCGCATCATTCACGGTCTCACCCCCCCGGAGGCTTTCAATGGCCTTTAGAATCGGCGCTTCCTGCGCCCCTAGCCGTTTCAGGATGCTGCCCAGTTCTCCCGGATCACCCAGCGCGGCGAGTAGGAACAACTCGCTGGAAATAAACGCGTCACCACGTTTTTGGGCGAGTTTTTCGGTGAGATTAAGGACCCGGATCAATTGGTTCGAAGCTTGTACATCCCCGCCGGATCCCTCGACCTTGGGGAGCCCGGCGAGCGCTTTGGTGAGTTGGGTGCGCAAAGCACCCACCTCCACGCCACTTTTTCCCAATACATGTTTGAGTGTGCTGCCTTCGGCCTCAAGGAGCGCGGAGAGGAGGTGGAGCGGCTCAATAAACTGGTGGTCTAGTCCCAACGCGCGGCTTTGAGCGTCGGCCAGTGCCTGTTGAAAGCGGGTGGTCATTTTGTCGGTGCGCATGGGCCAGTCCTTGATAAATTGAAACGATTAACCCCCAGATGGGGTCATGTCTTGGTTTATCAACATTGCGGGGTCTCTTCACTGATCCAGATCAGGCTGGCGAAGCGACCGCACACGCCATCGCGCCGAAAAGAAGGAAAATCTGCCGGCTGGCTATCCGTGCAACCGGCGTAGGTGTCAATGTTGGTCGCCCCCGCACGCAGGAGTTGGTGGTGCGCGATACGGGCAAGATTAGCGTGCCAAGCACCCTCAGCGTCATGAAACGCCTCGGCATAGGCCTCGTCTAAAGCCAAAAATTGTTCGCGGAGATCCGCACCGACCTGATAGGCCTGGGGCCCGATACCAGGACCTATCCACGCAATCCAGGGGCCTGCCGCCGCGAATTTTTCACAGGTATTGGCAATCACACCGCCCGCGAGTCCCCGCCAGCCGGCATGAATGGCGGCCACCTTCGTGCCGGCGAGGTTGCATAACAGGATGGGTAGACAGTCAGCGGTCAGTACGGCACACACCACATGGCGGGCACTAGTCCACGCCGCGTCCGCCACCGGTGGGGTCGCGGTGGGGCGGGTCACGTCAACGGCTTGCGCGCCGTGAATTTGTGCCAGCCAGCGTGGCGCGGTGGGTAAGTCTAAGGCTTGCGACAGGCGCGCGCGGTTGGCCGCCACTGCCGCCGGATCGTCACCCACGTGGGTGGCCAGATTGAGACTGGCATAGGCGCCGATACTCGTGCCGCCGCGCCGCGTGGTGAAGTAGGCGCAAACCCCGGGTGGCGCGGGCCAAGCGGGGCTGAGCGCCGAAATCATTTGTGCAAGGCGGCAGCCGTGTCCTGTGCCAGCGCGGCGAGCAAGCTAACGATGTCTGCGGGCAAGGGGGATTCTGCTTCTACAGTGCCCCGTCCGCTGGGATGTGGAAATGCCAGACGCAAGGCGTGCAGCGCTTGGCGTTTGAGGCCCCGCAAGGCAACCAGCAACTCGGGCTGTGCGCCGGCGGGTACGCGCTGCCGCATACCGTAGGTCGGATCGCCCACGATGGGGCTGCCGACGTATTGCAAATGGACGCGAATCTGGTGCGTCCGTCCAGTTTCTAGCGCAATTTCAAGCAGCGTGTGTTCCCGGAACTTGCTGGTAACCCGGTAGTGGGTTACCGCCTCGCGCCCGCCTTCCGCGACGCGCATGCGGGTTCTCTGGCGGCGATCGCGGGCGATAGAGGCCTCAATCGTCCCGCCCGCGACCACCACGCCGTGCACGATCGCCGCGTAAGTGCGGTGGATTTCACGTTCGGCCATCATCGCGGTGAGGCGTTGGAAGGCCCGCGGTGTTCGGGCCACCACCAGCAGGCCCGAGGTGTCTTTGTCGAGGCGATGAATAAGACCGGCGCGCGGTAAGGCGACGAGCTCTGGATAGCGGTGCAGCAGACCGTTGACCAAGGTGCGATGGCTGTTACCGGCACCTGGGTGCACCACGAGCCCGGCGGGTTTATCGACCACGATAAGCGCGCGGTCCTCGTGGATAGTGGTGAACTCTACGGGTTCAGGGATGGTTTCTGCACTCGCCGCTAACACGGCTTCGACTGCGATGCGGTCGCCAGCCGCGACGGTATCGCGGGGGCGGCAGGGCCGATCGTTGAGAAAAACCCGACCCTCACGGATCCAAGTTGTCAGCATTGTGCGCGAGTAATCCTCAACAACTGCGGCCAGCGCCTGATCCAGACGGCGGCCGCCGAGT
>CAIPNE010000516.1 GCA_903866355.1 uncultured Gammaproteobacteria bacterium | reverse complement strand
GGTAGGCTTCATCACCCGCGAATGGGGTTTCATGACGCCCCACGGACTGGGTGGCCCCCTCGGCGGCAAGTTTCTGGTGTGGGAAGCCGCGCTGGCCGCGGCCAAGAAATTCTTCCCCGATCCCACGGCGTTCAGGGTCTTCGATACTGACTCGACCGCCACCCGTCTGCCGGAAGGAACACTCGAGCCACACCAGCACGAGATGCTCCCCGGTAACCGGCAGTTGCACGCGTTCTTGTGCGTTCCGCCGCACCCCTCGCAGGAACTGATCCCGGAGGACATGGCCGATTACCGTGATGCCTCCCGCCTGTTCATTCTGCTGGGGAGCCTGGCGCACCTCGCGTCCAATTGCGGCTCGGGTGGCCAGCCAGTACCTGACTGGATTGCCCAGCCATTCCGCGCCGTCGCACGCCGTCTGGAGGTAGAACCCGCGCTCAGCGGGCACTTCATGGTCGTGGACAACTGGCGCTGGCGCTCGGAGTCGGCCATGCGCGCCTTCGGCGTGGATGACATTGAGCTGCTGTATCCCGCTTTCGGGCACAGCCATGAGCGCACCTATCACACCATCCCTGCGTGCATGGCGTATGCACTACGCCGGCTGCCTTACGCCCTCCATGAACTGCTCTGCGCGATGAGCGAGTACGCCAATCAACGTTTGGCGAACCGGCCAGGAACCGTGCCACGGCAGCAACTGCTCACGCTGATGTACGAACTGGCTGCGGCGCTGGGGCAGAGTAAGGACGAGTTCCAACGCATTTCCACCGTCCCGTCGCACCGGACGCACGTCTCGAAACACGTTTTTATCCGACACATGCAGCCCTTCCATAAAGGCCTCATCCTCGGCAATGCGGACGGGAGTGTGCACGTCACGAAGGGCATGTCCGGTCTGCATTTCGTGTCCTACCACCTGCTGGATGCGGTACTTGGCCGCTACCATCATGGTCGCCTCGGCGAACTGGCCGGCATGGAGCACGTGGATGCGTACTACCCGCGTCCGCAACGCGATTATTCCGCCTGTGTTACCCGACTTAGCCGCGACACCACCTTACGCGGGTTCCTCGATGTGGTCGGCGCGGACGCCGATATGCGCCACGCCTTCAACCGGCTAATTGAGTGCTACGCGGGCGAAAGCGGGGTTCTCGCCGCCCATTCCCGCAAGTTGTTCAGCTACATGCACAACAACCTGCAGGTCGACACTTCCGCCGAAGGAACTGGCGCAAGCTCGCGGCCCGCCACCCCTGAATCAAACCACCAAACTGCCCTGCGGATGTTCGGCGTCATGAACGAGGCCGTTCGTGAACGGCGCCGCCTGCGCATCAGCCCACTGTATGCGCCAGTGACCAAGACCGTGGTTCAGGTCAACGAGGAGGGCTCGTTCGCCATCGTTGATTTTGAAGGTGGCCCCGAACCGATCCACTACCAAGGCAGCGACATCGTGCGGGTACTGCTCGCCCGGGATAAGCCGTCAGCCGCAGCATTAAGCTGCCGTCATTTCGCCGGCACCGAGCGGGTCACGCTGGCGCAGTTGGCATCCCCACCGGACACCGGGTGGGGATGGCCCGATCTTTGGCAGGCGCTCGGATGGCCGGAGACCGGCGTAGCGCCAGATCTGCTCTGCGATTTCATCGAGGAAGTGCACCTAGGGGGTGGGGCACAGGGCAGTCCGTTGTTCGAACCTGTCTCACCGCGCGTCTATTCCGTGTGCGGTACCACCCCTCGGCGGCTGCGAGTGCTCATCAGTCGTCCCATGGACAAGCGCCGGCACTTCGGTTTCTCGCGGATGTCCGCTGCAGACGCGCCGCAAGCGTTTATTGCCTGCGCCCCGGGGACGCGCTTCAGGGTGCCTCCGGCGGGGTCGAACCTGCTGATGGTGGCCGGCGGCACCGGCATTTCCCCCTTTGTCGGTCTTGCTCGTGAGATTGGCGATCAACCTGGGCGCTACACGCTGATCCACCAGACCCGCTTCTCCGATTTGTTTCTCGCCAACCTCGAGGCTTGGCGAGTTTTCACACGCACCAACCCCGGCGCCACGGTGATGGGCTACGTGAACGGGCAGGCGGCGCATGCTGGCGGACCCGAGCGATTCGTGATTGCCGGCGGCGAGATTACCGAGCATGTGCGCCTCAGCACGGAGGCAGGCGCGTACTATTTTCTAAGTGCTGCGATGCTGGAGCGCCTGCGTGCAGTGACGCAACCACGGAACAACTTCGCCTATTGCTGCGGTGGTACCCACTCCACGGTGTCGCCACTACGCCACCTGCTGTCGCAGCACGGCTGGGAGTACGAGTTTGAGGTGCAGTCCGTCGGGCTCGAGCGGACGATCTCGCCTCGGTCCAGACATTTCAAAACCGGCACCAAGCTGGTCGACGCGACGCAGGTCGACCAAGTGCACCCCGGCGGTCCACAGATCATTGAACAGTTGATGCGACTCGCCGTCGCACCCGGCGCTGCTGGCGCCAATGACGTGCCCGATCTGTCTACCCTCTTTTTCGAACTGCATCCCGATGCCTGCACACTGCTACGGCTGATGAGTTCACCTTCTGACGACGAGTTTCTGGCGTTTGCCAACCTGATCGATCGCGAGGCCGAACGCGGCGTGATACTCGACCAAGCGGCGCACCAGTACGTGGCGGCGGCGCTCGCGTTTCCCGACAAGCTCCGGGTGGTGAAGTTGGCTCTGGCACTTGAGTCAGCGGCTCTCTATGCCCACCTGAAAGATCGCGACGCGGCGACGGCAGCTAGTGTCGCGGCGGCATCGAACTGTCTCCAGCATCTCGAGGATCTGTTTCCGCACCTTTCTGCCGATGACCCGGATCGGGACAAGTTCGCCGCTGACATTGCGGGCGCCCGTGAGCGTCTTGCTGCCAGTGCATTCGTGTTTGATGCGCGTACCGGTGCGCGGGGCACCGGCGCCCACGAGTCCGGCAACATGGAAGTAAGAGAACAGGCATTGGGCGACGTTTTGGTGCTGGCCCTCTTAGGTCGGATGGATGCCAGCACCAGCGATACCTTCCTGAGCCGGTGGCAAACTGCCCAGGCACATGGCTGCGGACGGTTCGTGCTCGATCTATCTGGTCTGACTTACATCAGTTCGATAGGGCTCCGCGCGCTACTCGTGGCGGCGAAGCGTTCGAAACTCGTCGTGTGCCGGATGAGCCCCTTTGTGTCGCAGATCTTTGACCTCGGCGGGATGGGCCGGATCATTACCGTCAAAGATGGCCTCGATGAGGAAATCGACGCGGCGCGGAGTTTTTAGGCGTAATAGGGCGGGGCTGTCGAACTGGGTTGTGGCGCGGTCTTCCGAGTATAGGCCGCATAAACCCGATCTACTTCGTCATGGCTGTGGTCATCACCGTT
>CAIPNE010000515.1 GCA_903866355.1 uncultured Gammaproteobacteria bacterium | reverse complement strand
CGGCTGCTGCGGTCACCCACGGTGGTATTACTGTACGCATCGCGGCGACCAATGAGGTTAGTCAGCCAAATCCGTTTTCCGGAAATGCTGCGGCAGGTGGTGCAGGTGGTGCAGGTGGTGCAGGTGGGGCAGGTGGTGCGGGTGGTGCGGGTGGTGCGGGTGCTGCCGGTGCTCCTGGGGCCACGACCATGGCTGTTCAGAACGCAGATATCTCCGTCAGTGAAGAGAAAAAACCGATGTTTATGTTTAAACCCGGTGTCGATTTACGTGAAATTGTCGACGCTGTTAACCAAGTCGGTGCGACGCCCTCGGCGTTGGTGGCCATCCTTGAGGCGCTCAAGCGCTCGGGTAGCCTGCGCGCCGAGTTACTGGTGATCTGAGATGGCTAACGACGCAACCCTTGCAACCGCCAGTTCTTCGCTTGATTTTGCGGGTCTGGCACGACTGCGCAGCGAAGCGCAAAAAAAGAGCGGTGCCGGCAACCGTGAGGCGGCGCAACAGTTCGAGGCGATGTTCGTACAGATGATGCTGAAGTCGATGCGTGACGCCACTTTCAAAGGCGGTATGCTCGACTCGCAAACCATGGATACCTATATGGGCATGCATGACCGCGAGTTGTCGCTGCAGATTGCACGCAACGGTTCCATGGGTATTGCTTCTATGCTGGAAAAACAATTTTCGCAGACTCAAACCACCGCCGCTGATGTGTTGGCACAGCGCCAGAAAGCGGGCGAGGGCGCCGCCGGTTTGCCGGTGGTTAAACCGCTGCCGGGTCCGCTGCCGCTGGGTGGCGGGCAACCGGCCTACGAGGTCAAACGGCCGGCTGCAGCGGGATTTGATTTGCAGCGCGAATTTACGATTAATTCCGCTCCCTAACGCGACACGACGATAGATTAGCGATTTGTTATGAGTGATATCCTTTCGATTAGCGGTAGTGCGGTTGCTGCTTATCAGCGGGCGCTGGGCACGACCAGCAATAACATCGCCAATCTGAGCACGGTTGGCTATTCGCGCGAGTCGGTGGAGCTCTCAGCGGGGGCGCCGCAGGCGATCGGTCAGATTTATGTCGGCACCGGGGTGCAGGTTACCGGCATCAAGCGCTCTTACGATCAGTTTGTTGAAGGCACGTTACGTAACGCTTATAGCGGGTTGAATACGCAGGGCCCGCTGGTCCAATACACCAATCGTATTATCGATGTGATGGGCAGTCAGAATGTCGGACTGACGTCAGCGCTTGACCAGTTTTTCGCCTCTGCCCAGTCGTTGTCGGGTGATCCGGCTTCGATTGACCTGCGCGGGCAGTTTCTGCGCGATGCCGGCGGTGTGGTCGGACGTTTGCATGAATTAAATACACAACTGGAGGCGATTCAGGCTGATTCACGCGGTCAGATCGATGCGGATGTCGGCAAGCTCAACGAATTATCCAAGCAGCTTGCCTATGTTAATTCGCAGTTGCAAAAAAATTCGACCTCTGCCGCGCAGCCGCCAGAATTGATGGACCAGCGCGACAACTTGCTGCGTGAGATGTCCAAGCTTGCCAGCATACGTGTGAGCACGCGCAACAACGGTATGGTGGATGTCGGTGTTGGTAACGCCGGCGGCAGTGGCCTGGTTGTCGACGGTTCGG
>CAIPNE010000514.1 GCA_903866355.1 uncultured Gammaproteobacteria bacterium | reverse complement strand
GAGCCTTGATCAGACCCATCGGCCGGTATTGATCGTGCGTGAAGTCTTCTTCGCGCGGCCACATCAGCTTAACGGGTCGCTGCAGCTCCATACCCACTTGCACAGCCTGACTAATGAAATCTGTTTCTGCCTTGCGGCCGAGGCCGCCACCGAGATGGGTGGTATGGATAGTGATTTTATCGGGGGTAAGGCCGGTGATCGTCGCGACCAGACTCAGCACGCTCTTGGCCGATTGGGTCGGCGCATAGACCACGCATTGCACGCCTGCGACGTAATCCACGGTGCAATTGAGCACCTCCATACAGGCGTGGGCCACGTAGGGCAATGTGTAAGTGGCTTCCACAGTTTTGGTTGCCACGGCGAGCGCAGTGTTAACCGAGAGGCTGGTGCCTTCCACCGTATACAACGTGCCTGGCGGGTTGGCTCCGCCCAACACAAAGGGCTGCGCGCTGGTGGCCAGCGCAGTGGCGTCGCTGAGAAACTTGGCATCGTTCAACGTGGCGGCGTTGCTCGGCAAATTCCAAGACACGGTGAGGCGCTTCGCCGCCTGCCAAGCGTCCCAGGTGTTGGTCCCCACCACCGCGACCGCGTTCACATTACCCACGGCTTCGATGCCGCGTGCGGTACCGGCGACGATTTTGGTCGGAATCACTGCAATAACGCTGGCGGGCTTGCTGGGTGTGTTGGCCAACGTGCCGCCCAGCGTCGGACAGTGTTTGATCACTGCGTAGAGCATGTTCGGCAAGCGGATATCCAAGCCGTATTTTGCGCTCCCGTCCACCTTGCCGGGGATGTCGGTGCGCGGCAGATTTTTGCCAATCAGTTTGAATGACGCATCCGGCAGCAAGGGCGCAGAGGCCGGTGGGGTGAGCAGGCCGGCCGCGCCTGCCAGCGCACCGTAGGTTCGTACCACACCGGTCGGCGTATGCGTGATAACGCCATTGGCGAGCGTGTAGTTGCTGCGCTGCTGATCGCCCTGCGCGTTCATGGCTGCCTGCACCAACATTTCTCGCGCAATGGCGCCGGCGTCGCGAAGCTTCCAGAAATTGTTGCGGGTCACGCCACTGCCCACAGTGTTGATGGCAGTGCCGACTGGCGCGGGTGTTGCGAGCGTCGGGGCGCCCTGCAGGGTACGCACGCGGGTGAAATCCACCACCAGTTCTTCGGCCAGCACTTGCGCCAGACCAGAGTTTGAGCCTTGGCCCATATCCGAGCAGCCGATGGTCAGCGTGATGCTGTCATCGCTGCCCACCGCCAACCAGGTGTTGACCTGCGTATTGGTCGCCGCTTCGGCTTCGCCAAAGCGTGAGAAAGTGGGCAGACAGATCCCCAGCACCAGTGAGCTGCCGGAGGTTTTAAGGAAATCGCGACGGGAAGGAGAAACGGGATGATTCATTGGAGTTACCTCGTGCGCTAAATTTAGAGCTTGCTGCAGGCCTTGCGGATGCGGGAATAAGTGCCGCAGACGCAGAGATTTTTAACTTCGTTGACAATTTCGTTGCCGTGACGGCCGGCTTTGATCGCGCAGGCCACCGACATCAACATGCCCGGTTGGCAGAAGCCACATTGGGGCACCTGTTGGTCAATCCAGGCTTTTTGCGCGGGATGGCTGCGATCGCTGGATAGCCCTTCGATGGTGGTAATTTTTCTGCCCACGGCGGAGGTCACATCCATCACGCAGGAATGTTCCGGCTGACCATCCACCATCACCGTGCAGGCGCCGCAGACTTCAATGCCGCAGCCATACTTGGTGCCGGTGAGACCAATTAAATCGCGAATAACCCACAGCAGTGGCATCGATCCGTCGGAGACGGGCACCGTGTAATCAACATTGTTGACATTAAGAGTGACGTTCATGGCGATAGGTTCCTTCTAGTCATCAAGTGGAGATGCGGCAGGGCGAGTCGGTGTCGCATCGGTGGAACACACGATACCCAGTCGCGGTGAGGCTTTTAGTGCATCAGTTCGCCTAACCGATGATCAGAGGGGGTAATGCATCACAAAAAAGGTGCGGCATTAAACGTGCCGCGCAGGGAGTGGCGCGGGACAGGGTTGTTAAGTTGGATGTGCCGGGTTCGCCATCCGCGTCTGAAAATTCCAGGAAAAACCTTAGAAAAATTCGGAAATATGTTGATCCCAAAAAGTTCGGAACCTGTGATCTGTGAGCGCCGGTGAATGGGTTTTCACGCCGCTGTTCGGGAGCGTCCGTCATCTCGCCCCTTCAGGGCTAGGGAAGTTTTTGACCATCGAACCTAGGGCGTTTCCCCGGGCTATCGCATTGGGATCCGTTGGGGGCTGGCACGGTCAGTCCGTCAAGTCCGCCATGCCCGATACGCATGTCCTGACCCCATTCCACGGGAATGGACGGTGAAAGTTGTTGGGAGGGTGACCGAGACTAGGGCGCTGCATTGGGCTATCGCAAGGGATGCGTTAGGACAGATCACGGTCAGTCCGTCGAGTCCGTCGAGTCCGAGACGCATGTCCTGTCCCCAGACCAACGGCATGGACGGTGAAAGTCAGGGGGAGGGTGACCGAACCCAGGGCGTTTTCCTAGGCTATCGCCCTGGGCCACGTTGGGGCCTGGCACTATCAGTTCGCAAAGTCTGCACGCGACGGCCACGGCGGGCCGGCGCTTGCGTCACACCTTAGTCAGCAGCTACCAGCGGGCTGTCCCACGCCAGATAGCGCTGCGGCTCATTGGCCGCGGTCTCCCACATTAAAACGTCTGGGCGGCGATAGTAGGCGGCAGTCGCGCGCGCGGCGGGGTCGTTACTGGGGGTTTCGATATAGCTGCCAAGGCGGCGTCCCCAGTTCACTGCGCGGTGGCCGTAGTCCAACCGCTGGGTTTCCCACTGCGCCACGGTTTCATCGATCAGCGCCTGTGCCAGTAAGGTGCCGTCTTCCGCGGCTTTAGAGACGCCTAAGCCCACGTGGGGTCGCGCCGTGAATGCCGCGTCCCCAATCGTCACTACCCGGCCGTAGACCATGCGGGAGGATCGCACTTCGTGGATTCCCTGTAGGAATGGTTGGGGGGTTGCCAAGAATTTCAGCCAGATGCAGTTCTGGTGCTG
>CAIPNE010000513.1 GCA_903866355.1 uncultured Gammaproteobacteria bacterium | reverse complement strand
CATTCTGTGGGCGCAAAATGTCAATGCGGCCACACCACTCGCCGCCCAACAATTGGCCTCGCCCTACTATCGCCAAACAAATACGGGCGAGCGGCTTCCGCTAGCGCACACCCAAAATGCGCTGGGAATGCACCACGCAGCGGCGGTGGCACCCGCTACCGTGATCGAGTCGGCCCGCCGGCTGACCAATCTCACCGCATTTTTCCAGACCACCCGCGACACCGAAGGCGCGCTCATTTTTTGGCAGTTCGTCGCGCTGAAAAATGGCCTCTTTGCGGTGTTTCCAGGGCACGGCGAGTTTCCCGCCACGTTCGACGCGCGCCCAATGGCGGCAGAATCCCAGCTGCCCGCACCCGGCACCGTGCAGTGGTCGGCCCCCCATCCTGATTTCGCCAGCGGCCAAAGCGTGATTTCAGCGACCATGGCGGTACACGACGGGCACGGGCGTGTCGCTGGGGTGACGGGCCTTGATGTACGGGTTACCCAACTGCTGGCGCGCCTAGTGCTGCCGCAATACCTCAACGCACCCGGGCGCGTCCTCGTGTTGCGGGCACTCGACGATCGGATGGCGGTGGTGGTCAAAAAAGGGCGCGCCGATTTAGCTGCCGAGTGGCTGGACCCGCCGCAAGCCAGCACCCTGACGCTCGACCGGCCGGACCAGCAAACGGCGCTGTTGAGTGACCTGCAGCAATCTCGGGATGGCTTACGCCCCGTTCGTTATCGGGGACGCGACAGTTTTTGTGTGTATCGGCGGTTGGATGCCAACGGGCTTTATCTGGTTTTGCTAGTCCCCGTGGAGGCCACCATCCGACCAGCCCAAGACGCCGGAGAATATGCGCTGGCCAGCACCCGCCGCCAAGTGGACGCAGTGCTGCCGCTGGTGCTGGGCGTTGCCGGACTCATCGTGTTGTTAGCCATCCTGGCTGCACGCAGTATCACGGTGCCTATTTCACGTCTCGAGCGCGCGGTGCATGCGCTCGCCAACGGTGACCTTAACGCCCGTGTGAACCTCACCACGGGGGATGAACTGGCGGCACTCGCCGCCTCGTTTAACCAGATGATCCCGCGTTTGGCCGAGCAAACGCGCACTCATGAGTCGCTGGCGCTGGCGCGCGAAGTGCAACAACGCATGCTGCCCAGTGCCGCACCGCAGTTCCCCGGCGCCGACATCGCCGGGATGACAATCTACTGCGACGAGACCGGCGGTGACTATTTCGACTACCTAGACGGCAGGCTGTATGGGCGTAATACGCTGGGGGTGGTGGTAGGCGACGTTGCAGGACATGGCATTGCTGCCGCCCTGCTCATGACGAGCGCCCGCGCGCTGTTACACGGCATGGCGGCCAGTCAGCCGGCACCCGCGCAGATTTTGCAGCAACTGAACCTGCAACTCGCCGCTGACGTCCGCCCGGGCCATTTCATGACACTGTTCAGCCTGTCCCTCGATTTTGATCAAGGGCAACTGAGTTGGGCCAGCGCCGGACACGACCCCGCGCTGTGGTGGCACGCTGACACCGGCGCGCTCAGTGAACTGACCGGGGTGGATATTCCGTTAGGGATAGACCCTAACTGGCGCTTCACGCCGGCCGTTTGGGCAGCCATTGGTGCGGGCGATGTGTTGCTCATCGCGACCGATGGGGTGTGGGACACCCGGGCGCTCTCTGGCGAACGTTTTGGGAAAGCGCGCTTGCAGGCCCTGCTGGCCCAACACCACGCCGCGCCCGCCGAGGGTATTTGTACCGAATTGCTGAGCCAATTGCGGGCATTTCGCGGCGCTGCTGAGGAACGCGATGACGTCACGGTGGTGGTGGTTAAAATTGCCCCCGCGCTGGCGAACGACGAACCAGCGCCTATGGTTTAGTCGAAAAAGTCGCCCTGGACGCGGTCGCGTGGTGGCCGAAAATGGGTCGTATTCAGGTGATGGTCGCTACGTTGTAGCTGGTGTTCGCGGCACGCTTTAGCAAAACGGGACTTCATGAGCTCGGCGAATACCCCCGTGCCGGTCAAGCGGCTGCCGAAGTTGGGGTCATTGTCGCGCCCTCCCCGCAGATCCTGAACCCGCGCCATGACGCGCGTGGCTTTGAGCGGATAATTAGCCTGCAGCCATTCGCGAAACAGTGGGCTAACTTCCCGTGGCAAGCGCAACAGTACGTAGCCCGCATAGCGCGCACCGGCGGCCGCGGCGGCACTCAAGACGGCTTCCATCTCATGTTCGTTGAGCGCGGGAATTACCGGCGCAAACATCACCCCACAGGGCACCCCGGCGGCCGCCAGCGTGCTGATGGCCCGCAGACGGCGAACCGGTGCTGCCGCGCGCGGTTCCAAGCGTCGCGCCAGCGTGGCATCCAGCGTGGTAATAGACAAAAATACTTGCACTAGGCCTTTGGCGGCCATGGGTGCGAGCAAATCCAGATCCCGTTCGACCAACGCCGATTTGGTCACGATGGTCAGCGGGTGCAACGTTTCCGCCAGCACGGCGAGAATGTCGCGCGTGACCCGCAGCTTGCGCTCCACCGGCTGGTAGGCGTCCGTATTGGCTCCCAAGGCGATGGACCGACAGCGGTAACCGGGTGCCGCCAACTCCCGCCGTAGGATGGCTGCAGCGTTGGCCTTGGCAAAGAGTTTGCTTTCAAAATCGAGCCCCGGCGAGAGATCAACAAACGCGTGCGCTGGCCGTGCATAGCAGTAGATACAACCATGCTCACAGCCTCGGTAGGGGTTGATCGATTGTTCGAAGGGGATATCTGGGGACTGATTGGTGTTGATCAGCGATTTGGCCTGTTCCCACGTGAGCGTGGTGGCGACGCTGGGTGGCGCCTCCAAATCGGCGGGCCAGCCATCGTCGAAATCCTCACGGACAGCGCGCAAATAACGCGCCGCGGGTTGGGATCTTGCGCCGCGCCCCGAGGGTGCGAGAGGCGGTTTCATAGCGATTCCTTGCGGCATAAGGGTAGAAGGTTCGACGCGCTCACCGCGCCTCGCTATCATTCCACACGCCGGCGGCAAGGTCATTCCACGCGACCGCTTCGAGCAGGAAATCCCCCCGTCATGACCCGCTTTTTCGAGGGTTTTAACACCCTGATGGAAAGCCTAGCCGGGCCGGTAGCGCTCGGTAGCGGACTCGCGTTGCTGCTCGGTGCGTTGCTGGTGGTGCGTGCGCTCCGGCAATCCGCGCACGCCAACGCGGTGTGCGCACGCGATACCCAACTCACGCTGCTGGAAATAAAAACCCGGTTGGATCTCGGCGATACTCGCGGCGAGTTATCCCAACTGCGAGCCGCCGAGGCCACCACCGCACTGCGCGAGCGGTTGCTCGAAGTCTCCTTAGCTAACCAGCTGGCCATGACCCAGCATCTGGCTGAACACCGCACCGCCTTTGAGCAACGCCAAACCGACAGCGCGCAGCACCTCGCCCAAGCCCAGCAACAGGGATTTCACCAGCTCCAGCAACAACTGGCGCAAGCCCTGCAACGCAGTGCCGCCGAGCTCGGCCAGCGCGTCGACGCCCTCACCCAAACCACCGCTGAAAAACTCAAAGAAATCGCGGGCCAAGTCGATCGCCGCCTCGCCGAAGGTTTTGAAAAAACCACCGCCACATTTGCAGATGTCTTACTGCGGCTCGCGCTCATCGATGAAGCCCAAAAACGCATCACGGCACTCTCTGGCGAGGTCGTGGGATTACAGCAAATTTTGGCTGACAAGCGCTCGCGTGGCGCGTTTGGTGAGGTGCAGCTGGCGAGTCTCGTGCGTAATCTCATGCCCGAAAGCAGCTTTAAGCTGCAGCACACCCTGCCTAACGGCAAGATTGCAGACTGTGTGTTGTTTATGCCGGCCCCCACGGGGACTCTGGCCATCGACGCCAAGTTTCCTTTGGAGTCCTATCGACGCATGACCGATTTCGCCGTCAACGAGTCCGAACGGCGTGCGGCGGAGCGCCAGTTCAAGCTCGATATTCGCAAACACATTCGTGATATTGCGGACAAATACATCATTCGCGAGGTCACCGCCGACGGTGCAGTGATGTTTCTGCCGGCCGAGGCTATTTTTGCCGAGATCCAAGCCCATCACGCTGATCTGGTGGACATCGCGCACGCCGCCCATGTCTGGATAGTCTCTCCCACCACCTTGTGGGCCGTGCTCAATACCGCCTGCGCGATGCTCAAAGACGCCGCCACGCGTGAGCAGGTGGACCTCATCCAAGTGCATTTGGGGCACTTGTCGCAGGACTTCGCACGCTTCACCACGCGCCTAGAAAACCTCGCACGACATATCGCCCAAGCGCACGAGGACGTGCAAAAGGTCAATATTTCTGCGCGCAGTATCACCGCGCGGTTCGACAAAATTGAACGCGTGGATCTCGCGACCAACGTACTAACGGCACCGCCAATGCCGGCGCAAGAATGAGCACGCCCAGCACCACGCCACCGTTGGGCACGCAGGGCGAGCGGCCGCTTGAAGGCATTATTTTTGACGTCGACGGCACGCTGGCCGACACCGAAGAACTCCATCGACAGGCCTTCAACGCGAGCTTTCGCGCGTTCGGCCTCGCGTGGGAATGGACGCCACCGCGCTACCAAGCACTCTTGGCGATCTCGGGTGGACGCGAACGCATGGCCCACTATGCCGCCGCCGTCGCGCTGGGCGGCGCACCGGTCACGCTGACGCCTCAGCTCATTGCGGAAATCCATCGCGATAAAACCGCGCGCTACGGCCAATTACTGCGCGCCGGTAGCCTCGCGCTGCGCCCGGGTGCCGCGCGGCTCATCCAGGAAGCACGGGCAGCGGGGGTGCGACTGGCGATCGCCACCAGCTCAGCGCGTACCAATCTAGAGACCTTGCTCAATCTCAATTTAGCGCCCGACTGGCCGCAGTGGTTTGCCGCCATCGAGACCTGCGAGAGCGTACCAGCCAAGAAGCCAGCACCGGCGGTTTATCAGGCCGCACTTGCTAACGCGGGGCTGTCGGCAGCCAATTGTGTGGCAATAGAAGACACCACCAACGGCTTGCAGGCAGCGCTCGCTGCCGGCTTGCGCACGGTCATCACCACCCATCGCTACACCCGTTGTGAGGCGTTTCCGGGGGCATCGCTGGTCGTGGACGGCCTAGGCGAACCCACCCAGCCACCGCGCTTACAGGCGGGCGACCTGTACGGACAAACGTGCGTGAATTTAGCTTTGCTGCGTTGCCTCGTGCGTTGATTTGGCAACCGTTGGCTTAAACCCAGACGGGTTATTTTCTCAAACTACTTGATCAACAAATAGGCCGACTGACGGCCGCGCAGCACCCCTAGCAGGAGTTGTCCACGACTCTGCCCGACCAGCTCGACAAACGAATTCACATCGTCGATTTTGACCCGATTGACCGACAAAATAACGTCGCCCTCACGCAGGCCCGCCTTTGACGCCGGTGTATTGGCAGACACCTTAACCACGACCACGCCCGCGATTTCGCCGAACAAGGGAGAGTCTTCCGGGATATCAGCCACCCCGACCCCAGCCAGTCGCGGATTGCCCGAAGCGGCGGGGCCACCTGGGTCCGCGCGCTTGGCGATTTGGGTGCGCACGCTCAGCGCC
Organism: uncultured Gammaproteobacteria bacterium; assembly: GCA_903866355.1. Classification (GTDB taxonomy): domain Bacteria; phylum Pseudomonadota; class Gammaproteobacteria. Next base: position 876 of record CAIPNE010000513.1, on the reverse strand, counting down.
TTGCCGTCGCGCAAGACCTTAAGCGTCAGGTCGTCGCCCACCCGCAGCAAGCCAATTTGATTGTGCAAATCGGTGGCATCACGCACGCGTTTGCCGTTCATTTCGGTCACCACATCGCCGGGTTTCAAGCCCGCCTTCGCGGCTGGCGAGTCGGTCAAAATGTTAACCAAAATGGCCCCGTGATGACCTTTGATACCAAACGCAGCGGCCAAGTCGGGATCCAGATCCTGCATTTCTGCGCCTAAAAAGCCGCGATTAACCTCGCCAAACTTGACCAGCTGTTCCATCACCTGGTGGGCCATATTCATGGGGATAGCAAAACCAATGCCGATGTTGCCGCCACTTTGCGAATAAATAGCGGTATTGATGCCGATGAGCTCGCCCCGCAGATTCACCAGTGCGCCACCCGAATTACCAGGATTGATCGAGGCATCGGTCTGGATGAGATCCTCGTAGCCGGTGATGCCCAAACCGCTACGCGCCAGCGCACTGATGATCCCTGACGTAACGGTCTGGCCCAGCCCAAAAGGATTGCCGATGGCGACCGCAAAATCGCCCACCCGCAGGTGGTCAGAATCGGCGATTGGCAGCGCCACCAAGCCCGTCGCGTTGATCCGAATCACCGCCACATCGGTCTCCGGATCGGTACCGACCAGTTTGGCGGCGAACTGGCGGCCATCGGTCAGGCGCACGGAAATTTGGTCGGCGTTGGCGATGACATGGTTGTTAGTCAACACCAGACCGCGCGCCGCATCGACGATCACCCCCGAGCCGAGGCTCTGGGTTTTACGCTTGTGTGGGGCGTTGGGGGTATTGAAGAAACGGCGAAAAAAAGGGTCGTTGAACAGCGGGTTGGATTTGAGTTCAACATGTCCT
>CAIPNE010000512.1 GCA_903866355.1 uncultured Gammaproteobacteria bacterium | reverse complement strand
TGGTCCTGGTTACCTTTACGGCGTCGGGTTATTGGTCTCGCCATACACATTGTTTTCGTGATGGGTGTGGCGGTTATAGGTGGAGCACATGGCCGCCGTGGTTTCCCCCGTGTTGTCGCTCAGATCCTGGAACTGACCGGCGACGTGTTACTGACTGCAGCGGCGTTTCGAAGTGCAGCTGAGTGCCTGCCTTGATCGTCGCAGTCGGCATGCTCTGGCCGTGGTGTGGCTCAAACCATAACGGCCGCTCAACGGCAGATAGAAACGAGGGGCAGCGTGAAGGGTGTCGCGCGACAACCACCGCTGTCGGGCCGGGTGGGCCTTTGGCGGCCCGCTATTTAGTTGATACAGAGCAGGTGAGCGCTTCGCTGCATGTACACAATGAGACCTCATTGCTATCTTCTGACGCCCTAATTGAGCGCGACCATGAAACTCTGCTACTACAAAGATCCTGTCGGAAATTTTGGCGATGACCTCAATCCTTGGTTGTGGTACGGGCTCGCGCCAGAACTGTTCGATGACGACAGCAACACGCTGCTGGTCGGCATCGGCACCATCCTCAGCAGCAAGCTGCCGGCGGCGCCGCGCAAGCTAGTGTTCGGTTCCGGCGTCGGCTACGGCGCTTTGCCCCGCATCGATAGCAACTGGGAGTTTTTTTGCGTGCGCGGCCCGCTGTCGGCTGAGATCCTAGGCCTAGACAAGTCGCTGGCGCTGTCCGACCCGGCGGTACTGATCACCCAAGTGATGCCGCCGTCGACGGTCGAACGGACCGGCATGGTGTCATTCATGCCGCACCAGGCCAGCCCCAAGTTCGCCAACTGGCAGGGAATCTGCGACGCGGCCGGCATCAACTACCTCCATCCGGCCGCCAATATGCACGAGATCGTGGCCCAGATCCGCCAGTCGCGCTTGGTGATCGCCGAAGCCATGCATGGCGCGATCGTCGCCGACGCCTTCCGCACGCCCTGGGTGCCGGTGGTCTGCTACGACCATATCCTGCGCTTCAAGTGGGATGACTGGTGCCAGTCGCTGGGCATGACGTACGCGCCGCTGCAGCTTGAGCGCGTGTGGGACGATCGGATGCTGGCGCCCCGCGACCTGCGGAAAACTCAGCTCAAGCGCCAGCTGCTCAAGGCCGGCATCTGGTCGCCAGCGTGGACTCGGCCGGTGCCCGAGTCGAATTTCGACCAGATCAAAAGCCAGATGGCGGCCACGCTGCAATCGATCGCTAGCAACGCCACCAGCTATCTGAGCGAGGAGCGCAACCATTTGCGCTCGATCGACCAGCTGCTCGAGAAGCTCGAGCAGCTCAAGCGTGCGCGGCGTCTAGGTTTAGCGGCCGGACGTCCCTAGGCGAGCGACACCACCTCGCACAGCGCCGGGCGCGGCGGTGCCTGATGCCCGCCAAGGGTCCGGCCACCGGTGTGACCCACCATTCCCACGATCTGGCCATTGCCGCGGGGCACTTCTAAACGAAAATTTGGGGGGCGGCGCTGTGTGAGATTGGCACGCGTTGCGTGCGGGGGCTTGAGGCCGCGCAAGGCCTCTGAGTTGTCTGAGCGCCTAGTGAAGGACAGGCGTCGCCGACACGGCGCCTACCTGACAGTAGGCTCTACGCGTAGAGACGTGGGTTTGCTTTGTCGATCTTTGAATTAATGGTGGCCAAGGTCGGAATCGAACCAACGACACGCGGATTTTCAGTCCGCTGCTCTACCAACTGAGCTACTTGGCCACAGACAGCAAGGAGATCCGTGCGGACGGCGCCGGACGGGAGCGGAACTGTAAGCGGCGGGCAAGGCGCAGTCAACCTGTGGGCTTGTTTCGCGACGATTTGAGCGAGATTATCTGCTACTTTCTAAATCCAATTTGCATCCGAGGTTCCGATGAACACCCCATGGCAAGTAGCTGGCGAATACTTAGAAGCGTGTAGCTGCGATTTTCTTTGCCCGTGCATCACACAGAACTCCACCACCCCCGCGACCCACGATTTTTGCAAAGTGGCGATGACTTACGCGGTCACCACGGGCCATTTTGGCGAGACCTCGCTCGCGGGCGTGGTGTTTGCGGTCGTGGCGCAGTCCAAGGCCATTATGTCGCAGGGCGACTGGGCACTGGGCGTTATCGTTGACGAGCGCGCCACGGCGGCTCAAGCCGATGCGATTGCCGCCATCGCGAGTGGGCAAGTGGGTGGGCCTTTAGCGGGCTTTGCGGCGCTGGTGTCGGAGTTTCGCGCTATGACTCGCGCCCGGATTGAGTTTAGCGCCCAGGATCATCAGCGCTCGGTCAGTATCCCCGGCCAACTCGAGCAAACCGTCGTGGGCGTGCCCAGCGTGTCGGTGCCGGGCCAGTGTTTGGCCATCGATAACACGCTGCATCCCGCTAACCCTCGTCTCAACCTCGCCACCGCGCTCAAAAACTTCATTCGCTGCTTTGGCATTGAATGGGACGCTCCGGCTGGCCGCACTAACGGCCATTTCGCGCCTTTTTCTTGGCACGGCGTCGCCTCCTGAGCACGCTGGCGGGGCGTTTGCCGCGTCTGGTGAGTGGTGGGGCACTGGTGCTGCTCGCCGCTGCCGCTTGGTGGTTGCTGACGGCGGAGTGGCAGACCATGCAGGAAATGGGGCAGGCGGCGGCGTTACGTACGCCGCCTGGCACCTTGGTGTTCCAAGACCTACGCTGGCAGGTGGCCGTGGCGATGATGCAGCCCGCGAGCACGCAGGCTTACCTGTCGATTTCCGCGCTGATGTGGGTGGTGATGATGGTCGCCATGATGACGCCGGTCGTGCTGCCGGTGGTGTTGTTATTCCAGCGCACCCACGACGCCACGCCCGG
>CAIPNE010000511.1 GCA_903866355.1 uncultured Gammaproteobacteria bacterium | reverse complement strand
TGTTGAGCATTCCGACCCTGTTCGCTCCGATCATGGGGCCACCGATCGGCGGCTTCATCACGACCTACTACCACTGGCGCGGCATCTTCTGGCTCAATGTGCCGGTGGGCCTGCTCGGTCTGGTGATGGCCAGTCTCGTGGTGCCGGCGGTAAAAGCCGAGCAGCTGCGCCCGATCGACCTCAAGGGCTTCGCCCTGACCAGCCTGGGGCTGTCGCTGACGATCTTCGGCGTGACGCTGGCGGGCAGCCAGGCGTCCGATTCCCGCGCCGCCTGGGCCATGACCTTGGCCGGCATCGCACTGCTCGTGCTGTATGGCTTGCACGCCCGCCGCACCGAGCATCCGATCATCGAATTGCGCCTGTTGCGCATCGTCACCTTCCGCACCGCGATGGCGGGCGGGATCCTGTTCCGGCTGGCGGTGGGGGCGATTCCCTTCCTGCTGCCGATGATGCTGCAGCTTGGGTTCGGGCTGTCGCCCTTCGAGTCGGGCTCACTCACCTTCGCGGCCGCGCTGGGCGCGCTGACCATGAAGCTCACCGCCGCACCGATTCTGCGCCGCTTTGGGTTTCGAACCATCCTGTGGCTCAACGCGGTGCTCAGCAGCGTGCTGCTGGCGGCGTCTGCGCTGTTCAGCGCGAGCACGCCGCACGCGGTGATCATCCTGGTGCTGCTGACCGCGGGGTTTTTCCGGTCGCTGCAGTTCACCAGCCTCAACACGCTGGGCTACGCCGACGTGGCCCATGCCCAGATGAGCCAGGCCACCTCGCTGGTGGGTGTGGTGCAGCAGCTCAGTCTGGCCGCCGGCGTGGCGGTGGCGGCGATGCTGCTGGACGGCGCGCGCAGTGCCGATGGCCGCAGTGTCCTGCTGGCGTCCGACTTTGGCTTCGCCTGTTGCCCAAGAAGTGGGTATAAGTTGTCCATCATCACGGGCGAGTCGTGGAACGTATACATTCCCAAAGATAATGCAAACTACACCACCGGCAATCTAAACTACACGTGCGTTCCGATGGAAGGGGAATCGCTGGACAATGCTCTCGCTCCAGACGCCGTCCCAATCTTGACCGCTACCGTTCAAGCGAGTATTGCGCAGTCCGCAACACTCGCCTCAGGGTGTTTGCACAACATGAGTAGCGCCGCTGATGTGCTGGGGGGGGGAAAGTCAGTATATAGTGACTAAATACAGTAAACATACTTGGACACTGATTTTTTTTGGTTGAAAATTGCTGCAGATGTCGCTGGATGACTGCGTGATGAAGACCTGCAATGTCGTTTGTTTTGATGTACAACGCAAGTGCCCACTAAAAATTGGTTTCAGCTGCCCCGTCGATACCCGTGAGTACGAAGACACGATGTGCAATGTCATGGTTCCGCAAGGTTGCTTGTTGAAAATCGAAAACGAGAATGACAACAGAATCAATTGCGTGGACCTGAACCCTACTGGCTATGGTCCCGTGTTTTATACTTCGAAAGAACAAGATACTTGGAAGAAAAACGTTTTCTCATCTTCAGGGGGGGTGTGGCTTACCGATCCGTCT
>CAIPNE010000510.1 GCA_903866355.1 uncultured Gammaproteobacteria bacterium | reverse complement strand
GCCTGCACCTGGTCATAGTGTTGGGCGCGCGCCAAGCCGAGGGTGGCCTTGGATTCTGCCGGGGAGGAGGCCAACACGCGGGTAAAAGCGCGGGTCGCACCCACCGCATCTCCCCGCGCGAGCGCCTGTTCGCCCTCGACGGTGGCGGCAGCAATCAGATCGGGTAGCCGGTGTGCGAGTTTGTTCAGGCTGGTGAGCGCGCCTGCGTAGAGCCGAATTGCGGCCGGATAACGCTGTTCGCGGTAGGCCAATTCGCCTTGCGCGATCGCGCGTTGGGTATCCGCCCAACCCGCCGCATCCCACTCGCTGACCCGCTGCGCTGCCAGTGCGTCGCTAGCGCTCAACACCGCCGCCAATGCGTTTTGGGCGTCTAGTCGCGCCGCGGCCAGCGCCGCCGGCGACAAAATAGGATCGCTGGGTGTGCTTGCCGGGGCGGGTTTTGCGGCCGTGGATGGCGGCGGGGGCGGTGTGTCGGGTGCGTGCCCGGTGGTCAGCAGAACCACCAGCGCCCAGGTCACGCTGACGCCGATTACCCACCACGCTCGGGCGCTAAGTGCGGCGAACGGCGAGCGGTGTGGCGCATCGCTCGGGGACACCGCGGCACTCGCCGAGGCAGGTGGGGTCAGCAGGGTTGGGGTTATCCGCTGAGATTCCTCAAGCACGCCGGTTCACTCGGGTCTGGGTCTCACACGCAGCCACACTGGCCTGAGCGTTGTTCATGGGCGGGTGTATTTTCGATATTCAAGCCAGAGCTTTTCGCGCAGTACCGGATCGCGCTCGGTTTGTGCCGCCTCGCGCAGTTGCCGGGCGACGATGTCCTCATCGGCAAAGTTTTGGGCCTGCACCGCCGATGGCCCGCCGACGTGGGGGTTGCCCTGCGTACGCCCGCTTAAATCTGGTGAGGCGCCCAAACCGGTCGATAGGCCCGCGGCACCACCGGCGCCGTAGCCGCCGGGTGCGAGGCGCCCACCCGCACTCTCTGGCGCGCCCTGTTGGGAACCGGCCGCGCGCCCGGCGGCTTTTTCGGCCTCGGCCGCCTGCTGCGCTTGTTGCATCAGGCGCTCAAATGCTGCCCGTTTGTCGGCCAGTTCCGCGGCTGCGGTTGCGCTCATCGGTAGCCCCGGCGGGGCGTTAATTCCGTGCACGGGAGGAGGGCTGCCAGTTGGCCCCAGTCGTCCCGAGGCCCCAGTGGGCGGCGAGGTTGCGCCAGTGGGTGCCGTGCCCGGGAGGTCGTGCGGCACATTGCCACCCGTGCCACCGCCAGTTGCCGGCGTAGCGCTGGCACTTGGCGCGGGCGGTTTGGCCGGGGGCGGCGGGGTGCCGGCCGGGGTCTCGGTCATTTCCACATAAGCGCCTTGGGCGCTGGGCGGTTGATATTGGGGTGCTGCTGCGGGCGAGGGAGTCCCGGCGGTCTGGTCGCCCGGCGTTGCGGGTGGGGCAGGGCTGGGTGGCTGGGTGGCAGATGGCGGCGCCCCCGGTGGTGGTGGCTGCTGGCCAGCCAGGGCCTCGGCACGCTTTTGTTCGGCCGCCAACACGGCGCGTACGCGGACGTCATCCGTGCGATACGAGGGACGGGTTTCTTCGCTACGACACCCCCCCAAGAGCAGGCAGGTGAAGGCCAGCAAAGCACCATAAGAGACCGGTAGGCTGAGGCGTTTCATGCGGGCAATTTACACCGTTCGTCAGTCTAGGCGCAGCCCCCATGCGGCATTTTTCAGACAGGGGGAAATCGACTTCGAGAGCCGTTAAACTTGGCAGAATCGTCTTCCAGAATGAGAACGTGTTATGACCTCCGGCATCGTGGCCACTGCAACCCATATCCCTGTTAATCAGGGGCACCTAGAAATCTCTCGTCCACTGTATCAACTGGTGGTTGAGGAAATTCTGCCCGAATTAGGCATCGATCCCGCCACCTATTGGACGATGTTCGAAGGGCTCATCACCGATCTTGCGCCCAAGAACAATATTCTTTTGCTCAAGCGCTACAAGCTGCAGGCAGAAATCGACACCTGGCATCAGTCTCGCTGCGATGCGCCGCACGACCCCACGCATTACCGAAAATTTCTCGAGAAAATCGGCTATTTGTTGCCCGAGGGTCCAGATTTCGCCATTAATCCTCAGCAGGTAGACGAAGAAATTGCCTGTATCGCCGGGCCGCAGCTCGTGGTGCCGGTCAAAAATCCGCGCTATGCCTTGAATGCAACGAACGCCCGTTGGGGTTCGTTGTACGACGCGCTCTACGGTTCGGATGTTATTCCGGAGACTGAGGGCGCGCAGAAAACAGCGGCTTACAACCCGCTGCGTGGGGAGCACGTGATCGCCTATGCGCGGGAGTTCCTCGACCGCGCCGCGCCGCTCACCGCGGGCTCACATGCTCAGGCCGCGGCGTACCGCGTGCACCACGCCGGACTTGAAATCAGCCTGCAAGACGGCAGTCGGGTGGCGCTCGCCGAACCAGAAAAATTTGTTGGCTACAACGGTGACCCGCAAGCGCCGAGCGAAATTCTGCTGTGCAATCACGGTCTGCACCTGATCATTCAAATCGATGCCAATCACCCCGTGGGACGTGGGGACTCGGCCCACGTTAAAGATTTGGTGCTGGAATCCGCCGTGACCACCATCCAAGACTGCGAAGACTCCGTGGCTGCCGCTGATGGCGCCGATAAAACCGAGGTTTACCGCAGTTGGTTGGGCTTGATGAAAGGGACGTTGCAGGACACTTTTGAGAAAAGCGGCAAGCCCTACACCCGCACCTTGGCCCCCGATCGGCACTTCCTGTCGCCGCAGGGTCAGCCCATTACCCGCCACGGCCGTGCGCTGCTGATCGTGCGGAATGTGGGTCATCTCATGACCAACGAAGCCATGTTGCTCAAGGGCGAGGAAGTGCCCGAAGGTATTCTGGACGCCGTCATTACCGCCACCATCGCGCTGTATGACCTGCGGGGTATTGGCACGCGTCGTAACTCACGCGCCGGTTCCATGTACATCGTCAAACCTAAAATGCACGGCCCGGAAGAAGTCGCTTTTGCTTGTGCGCTGTTTGACCGCGTAGAAGACATGCTGGGTTTGGCGCGGTACACGCTAAAAATTGGCGTGATGGACGAGGAGCGCCGCACCACCGTCAATCTCAAAGAATGCATCCGGGTCGCTCGCGACCGGCTTATCTTTATCAATACCGGTTTTCTAGACCGCACCGGGGACGAAATTCACACCTGTATGGAAGCGGGCGTGATGGTGCGTAAGGAGGCCATGCGCCAAGAAAAATGGATGCAGGCTTACGAGAATTGGAACGTGGACGTGGGCCTCGCGTGCGGGCTGCAAGGGAAGGCGCAGATTGGCAAGGGCATGTGGCCAAAGCCCGATCTGATGCGCGAAATGGTCAACAGCAAAGGCGCGCATCTGCAAGCCGGTGCCAGCACGGCGTGGGTGCCTTCACCCACGGCGGCTACCTTACATGCCATGCACTATCACGCAGTGGATGTGTGGGCGGTGCAAAACCAGCTGAAAAATCGCCCGCGTGCGAGCTTGCAGGACATCCTCACCATTCCGCTGCTGGGCGACACACCACTGACCCGCGAGCAGGTGCAGGCTGAACTCGATAACAACTGCCAGGGCATTCTGGGCTATGTGGTGCGCTGGATAGACTTGGGTATTGGGTGTTCGAAAGTGCCGGACATCAACGATGTTGGCCTGATGGAAGACCGCGCGACGCTGCGCATTTCCAGCCAACATATTGCCAACTGGCTGCGCCACGATTACGTGCGTCGGCGGCATGTGTTGGAAACTTTCAAGCGCATGGCCGTGGTGGTGGATCGCCAGAACGCCAACGAACCAGGCTATCAGCCGATGGCCACTAATTTCGATGAGTCAGTGGCTTTTCAGGCGGCTTGTGAGCTGGTATTCGGCGGCGTGCATCAGCCTAACGGCTACACCGAACCGGTGCTGCATCGACGGCGGCGCGAGTTAAAAGCCGCTGCCGCCGCTGCGAGCGACGAGCGATGAGCGCCTAAGAGGGCGGGCGGCGCTGCTGGGATGGTGATGCTGGGCTAATGTCAGAGCACTACGCCGCCACTGTGCGGCGGGTGCATCTAAGGCCGCTGGTCTGGCGGCGGCAACCCACACGCCGCCAGCCGCGCCAGCGTGCGCCGCAGGCCGCGGTCATGCCGCGTTGACTGCTGTGGCGCGCTGCAAAGCAGCACGGCCAACCCCGATCCGCTGATTTCCACCGGCCCCTATTCGGCAGCTTCACTCACCGCTACAGTCTGGGACTCGATCCCATTTCAAGTGAGGATGCCGTATGCCTAATTCATCTCTCGCCCCAGAACCCCCCGACTTCCAGCCAGCCCGTCGTCGTTTTCTGGCCGGAGCTACGGCGTTGGGCGGCACGCTCTGGGCGACCAGTACCGCGCTGCTCGCACTGGCGCCGACGTGTGCTTGGGCGTTGCCCTTGGGCACGTTGGACGCACACACCGGGCAGACTGTCCTGGCCGTTACCCGCCATATTTTTCCGCACGCTAAGCTCGACGATGCGGTTTACGCTTTGGTGGTGAAGGCGCTGGATGATGCGGCAAAAAATGACCCGGCACTCAGCAAACTGCTGCACGCCGGCGTGGTGGCACTCGATGCTGCGGCCAGTGGCGACTGGCTGG
>CAIPNE010000509.1 GCA_903866355.1 uncultured Gammaproteobacteria bacterium | reverse complement strand
GGGGCGAGCATTTTCAACTGTCCGATTTTTTCGGACACTTCAAAATAACCCTCCGCAACGAGCTTCTTCTTGAGATCGCGCCAATACTTTCGCGGACGGTCGCCGCCCACCAAGACCTCAATCACGTCGATGACTGAAAACCACCATTCAGCCGCGAGCAAGGTCTTGCGTATTGCACGGCCCTCAAATGCAGCAAGGTTTGATTTTTCTTCTTGACTCTTATCGCCCTCCCTACTAGGCGTGATCAACCGGCAAGCGACCCGCCAAAATACGCGCCGCTTCAGAGTCGTTGGCCCATTCGTTCATGAGCCGCCGCCGTTTGGCCGGGGAAGTTAAAGCCCGGTAGCGGGCGCGGCCACGGGATTCACCCTGCGGCCAGAGTTAAGCGTCCCGGCTTAGCCCCTTGCCGCTGACGCCGCGGGCAACCCCCCCAGCACGCCTGTGTTAACACCCAGCCATCACCCGCGCTTCTTGCCGCCTTTGACACCGCTGGCAGCAGCGCTGGGCGACAGCGCGGGTGGCCGCCGATGGTGGGTGGCTTGTTCAAAGGCATAGGCTAGGCGGAACAGCGTGGCTTCGTCGTATGGGCGGCCCATTAATTCCAAGCCGACCGGCAAATTACCCGGCGCAAAACCCGCCGGCACGCTCAGGGCTGGCAGCCAGCTCTGGGCGGCGATGAGTGTATTGGTGGGGTAGGTGAGGGTGGTCCACACGCGGGTGTTGAGCTGCTCGCGGGTGGGTGGCACCACCTGCACATCCGGGAACATCAGTGCGTCCAAACCCTGTGCTGCCATCAGGTTGGTGAGCTGGCGTTGGAACAACTCGCGGGCGGCTAAGCGTCGGAAATACTGCGGGTCGTATTCGGCTTGGTCGGGTCCCACCACGCAGGCCTCTAGCAGGTCCAGCATGGGGTGGTAACGCCTGGCCTCAAAAATTTGCCCCAAACTGCGCAACGGGGCCGTGGGACGGGTGGCGAGAAATCTATTGAGGTCACTTTTAGAGCAGTTCACATACAAAGACGTGTCGTTTAATTGCTGCGCGAGGTTGGCAATCTCCAGTGGGATCACCTGCGCCCCGGCGACCTCCATCGTGGTACAGGCGGCGCGCATCAAGGCATTGACTGGTGCTGCGTAGGGATTGTCATCGGCCCCCATGGCGTTGGTCACCAGACCGATGCGCGCGCCTTGCAGGCCATCGCGATCCAGCGCTGCGACATAGGGTTGGTGTGACTTGGCGATGGTGTAATTGACGCTCAGCGAGTCGGCTGGGTCGTAACCGGCGATCACCTCAAATACGCGCACCGCATCGGTGACGGTACGCGCCATCGGCCCCACGGTGTCCTGAAAAAACACCAGCGGTGAGCTGCCCGCGCGGCTGACCACGCCGGGAGTTGAGCGAATGCCCACGAGGTTGCAATGAGAGGCGGGCACCCGGATAGACCCACCGCAATCGGTGCCCAATCCCACGCTCGCAAAATTGGCGGCGATGGCCGCACCGGTGCCGCTGCTGGACCCGCCCGGATCGCGATCCAGCGCATAAGGATTACGGGTCTCACCGCTGCGTGAGGAATACGCCCACCAGGACGTGGCGAAATCGGGCAGGGTGGTTTTGCCTAAGATAATCGCCCCGGCGGCTTGCAGGCGGCTGACCACGGTGGCATCCGTTGGTGGGTAGTGCTCGGCAAACGCCATGCTGCCGTAGCTGGTGGGTAGGGTGGCGGTGTCGATATTGTCCTTCAGGAGCACCGGCACCCCATGGAGCGGGCCTTGTAGCTGGCCGGTGGCGGCGAACGCGCGATCAAGGGTGCGGGCCACGCTGCGTGCCGCGGAGTTT
>CAIPNE010000508.1 GCA_903866355.1 uncultured Gammaproteobacteria bacterium | reverse complement strand
TTGATGACATCGAAGGTGTTGGGTGCGGTAAACACGATGCGAATATCCTCGGCGACGTAGACCGCCGAATTGATAACCGAATCACTCACCACCCGCCCAGTGCCGGTGTTGGTCGCGCTGAGCCCCGTCACAAAAATACCGTTGCCGTTGCGTATCGCCATAAAAGCATCTGCCCCCGTAAAGCCCTCAGATAGGGTGCGGCCCTCAGCGATGGGCAGCGCGCGGGTGGTCTGGTCTCCGTTGTAACTGACCACGCCAGCCCCGTCGCTGGCAAATGGCGGCGTTTTTACCGCCGCACCGGCAAAGATATATTCCCCGCTGGCATTACGGGTATTGGCCAGGCCGGTCAACTCCTCCAGACGCTGGCGAATTTCGGCGTTGATATACCGGCGATCCTCGAGGCGGAGTCCGCCACTGCGCCCCTGCAACACCAACTCACGCACCCGCTGCAGGTTGTTCACCCCGGTGGATAGCGCCGACTCTTGGTCGGAAAGACGCAGATTGAGTAAATCGGCATTGCGGGTGAATTGGTCTAAAGACGACATCCGCTCGCCCAGATTGAGAATCTGCGCCGCGGCGGCCGGGTCCTCCGCGGCGGTGGACAGCCGCTTGCCGGTGGAGACCTGTTGCCGATAAATATCGAGGTTGGCGCGCAGCGTCGTGATGCCCGTCACGCCCCGTTGAAATTCAGTATTTGTTGAAATTCGCATGGTTTATCCCCGTAGCGCTGCGATGAGCATCTGAAACGCCGCGTCGGCTGCCGCAATGACCTGCGCGGCCCCCTGGTAAGACTGCTGGTAACGCATTAAATCGGCCGCTTCCTCGTCTAAGTTAACGCCTGCTACTTGCTCGCGTGCAGCCTCCGAGCTGTCCAACTGCACCTGGAGCGAATCCCGGCTGATCCCGGCCTGCTGCGTCAGGCTGCCGGTTTGTCCCAAAATCCGGCTAAAAGCATCCTGATAGGTTGCAGTGCCGCCGTCCATGAAGTCCGTGGATCGCAAGTCAAGCAGGCGCAGCCCGTTGGTGTTATCACCCTTACCATTGGTATTAGCGGCCACTTGGAAGGTATCGCCAGTGCGCGGGCTATCGGTAATCTGCACCCGCCAGCCGTTGATATCGATATTGGCGCCGCTGGTGTAGGGAAGCGCGGCCCCAACCCCATTCACCTGATAAGTCGTTGCGCTGTTAAACACCAACTGCACAGGCGTTTGGAGCGCGGCGTTATTCGCATCCAGCACGGCGGGCGCAGAGATTTTGGCGCTCCCTAAATTAGCCAACGTGGCCGTAGATTTGACCGGGCTGGCCACCGCTATGCGTTGTGGGTCGCTGAGCGCGACATCGAGATGGCGCGCGGCGTACTTGGTGGGTTGAATTTGAAACATATCACCCGCGGCCGTCGCAGCACTGGGGGTGATCACCAGTCCCTCGACCGAAAATGGCCCCGGCCCCGTGAGCGTCTGGGTGGTCGCGTTATCGAGCCGCTCCAAGGTGTAGACACTGCCGTCAAAAGTCAGGTTGTAATCGGAGGTACTGAGGTTGGCCAGATTGGCGGGATCGATAGCCACCGCCAGGGTGCCGGCGTTAGTGGCCTTACCGCTCGCCACCGGCTGGGTGTAGGTAAAAACATTCGCACCGCGCGTGCCGGTAAGGTCCACGCCCGCTTGATGCTGGGCGTTAAACGTTTCGGCCAGCACCACCGCCAGACGCCCAATAGCGTTGCGGGCAGGCTCGAGCACCTGATCCCTAAATTGCAGCGCGCCCGCCATTTCGCCGCCGCTGAGGGCCGCGCTAATTTGCGAGGTGCCGCTGCCGTTGACGATAGAAACTTCTTTGCGCGACCCATCCAGTGCATTCGGCGTCACCGCAAGCTTTACCGTCCGGGCCCCGGCGACCAGTAATTGTCCGTTACCGATATACACATTCACCGAGCCATCTTGCTCCGGCGTGGCATTCACGTTGACCAGTTCCGACATTTGCCGCAGCAATTGGTCGCGTTGGTCCAGCAAGTCATTGGGTGGCTGGCCCTGCGAGGCACCAAACGCCCCAACGATATCCCGGTTGAGGCCAGACAGCGCGCTGGCCAAGGAATTGAGCTTGTCCACGTTAGCGGTCAACCGCTCGTTGACGTTGCTGGAAAGCGCCGACAAGCGGGTATGCAAATCTTGGAAGCGATCGGTGAGGCTGTTGGTCGAATTTAACAACACCGCACGCGCAGGGATAGAAGCCGGGTCGTTGTTAACATCCTGCAAGGAGCTGAAAAATTTCTGCATGGCAGGCGAGAACGTGCCATCGCTGAGCAGATTGTCGACTTGTCCGGCGAGGTCCGCATAGCTTGCCGCACGCGACTGGCTGGACGCGCTGTAACGCACATTGTTGACCAGGAAGTCGCTGGCGGTGCGGGTAATCGCGGAGACTTCCACCCCTTTGCCGACAAAGCCAACCCCCGCGTATTGCGGATCGCGCTGGTTTAGAGACACCGATTGCCGGCTGTAGCCATCCGTGTTGGCGTTGGCAATGTTGTGACCGACCGTCGCCAGCAAGCGCTGATTAGAAATCAGTGCCGAGATCCCAATCGAAAACATTTCAGACATGGTCGTCTACTCCTTAGCCACGCCCGGTGGACGCAGCCACCTGAGCATGGATTTGCAGAATCTTGCGCGCGTAATCGGGGTCCGTGGCATAGCCTGCGCGCTGCAAGGCCTGCACATAGGCCCACGGATCCGCGGCGCGGGATAAGGCTTGTTGATAGCGCGGATTTTCAGAAATGAAGTTCACGTAATCGTCGAACGCCTGCCCTACGCCCTCGTAGGACCGGAACCCGGCGTTGACCGTCACCGGATTTCCGTCGAGATATTCCAAGGTGCGCTGAGAAATGGTATCGCCGCCCCAACTGCGGTCCGCCTTGATCGAGAATAGATTGTTAGAAGACTGGCCATCCGCCCCCCGCATCACGTGTTCGCCCCAACCGGTTTCCAGCGCGGCCTGCGCAATGAGAATCTCGGGGGTGGTGCCCAGTTTTGCCGCGGCGCGCTCGGCGGGCTCGCGCAGGCTGTTGGTAAACTGCAGCCGTCGCTCATCCAGTGCTGCCGCGTCTGCCGGCGCGGCGTTGGCAGAAGAATGATCATGCCAAGGACTCAACCCAGCCTCGCCCGAGGCCAGCTCAGTGCCCATCCCGTAGGGCATGACCGGCGTGGGGAAATCCTGGCGCGGGGGCAGTTGCATGCCGTGACCCGTGGCATCAGCGGGGTGTGGCAAGGTTTTGGAGAACTGCTGACGCAACATCGCTTCAATCCCCAGATTACCCTTCTGCCCCATGGTCAGCGCCACCTGATCATCAAACATCCCTTGGTACATTTGGGTTTCGTTGCTGTCCAGCAAGCCGCCTTCAGGGCTCGCCTGACGCGCCGCCTTGAGCATCATTTGCACGAACATGCCCTCAAATTCTCGCGCCACTTTTTTGAGAGCGGCGTCGGGATCGTGCTTAGCCTGAACGCGCAAACCCGCGAAACGCGCGGTGTCGATTTGGCTAATGTTGTTGGGGGCAGAGTTCATTGCGGCTCCGTTGCTGTGCTTTGCAAAGGACAATGCACGCAGGATGCCAACGGCGATTAGAGGGGGTTTTAGCGGGTAAACGGCCGGTTTGGCGCGCCGCAAAGCGCGTTGTTGCGGCAGTGGCTAGCAGACTGCGGCAAGTGCTTGCCGCCGCTTGCCGCCTCAACTAGGTCAAAGAGTTCTTGCGTGGCAAGGCCACCGCGCGCGGCCAGACTTAAATGATGATGAGTTCCGCATGGAGCGCGCCGGCTTGCTTGAGCGCCTCGAGAATCGCCACCAGATCACCAGGCGCCGCACCCACTCGGTTGACCGCCTCAACAATATCGTTAAGCGAAACACCCGGGGCAAACAGGAACATTTTGTTTTTTTCCTGGGTGACATCCAGTTGT
>CAIPNE010000507.1 GCA_903866355.1 uncultured Gammaproteobacteria bacterium | reverse complement strand
TCCGGCTCCACCTGGCATGCGGCGGGCCTCTGTGCGAGTTTTCTCAGCCAATACAATATTGCCCGCGTGCATCATGTCGGCAATCGACTCTATCCAAAGCTTGAGGGCCTGACTGGCCAATACACTGGCTGGCACGGCTGCGGCAGCATGCGCATCGCCACCACCAAGGAAGAAGTGGATTGGTTCAAACAGGTGCAAGGATTCTCTCGCACCATCGGTTTTCGCATGGAGATCATTGGACCGGATGAAATCCGCAAGCTCAATCCCTTCACGACATTGGATGGCGTTCTCGCTGGGGCATGGACGCTGGATGATGGTTATGTCGATCCGTCCGGATGTTGCCAAGCCATGGCAGCAGCGGCGCGCAAACTGGGTGCCGATGTCCTGCGCGGAAGCCGGGTGACGGCGATACGGCAGAATCGGGATGGCAGCTGGCTTGTTGAAAGCGAGAAGGGAGATTTCATTGCCGAGCATGTGGTGAATGCGGCGGGTTGCTATGCCCGTGAAGTGGGCAAGATGGTTGGCCTCGACGTCCCAGTGGTCAACATGGAGCATCAATATCTCGTCACTGAGAAGATTGATGCGTTTGCTGGCCTGGAGCGAGAGATACCGGTTTTTCGGGACACATACACAGCAGGTTATTATCGGCAGGAACACACTGGCGCTCTGATCGGCATCTATGAGCATGAAGGATCGGTTGAAGCCTGGGGGGCGCGTGGCGGTTCTCCGGAGTGGTCATCAAGCAGCGAACTGTTCCCCGGCGATCTCGACCGTATCTCATCATGGCTGGACCGCACCATGGAGCGCATGCCGGTGTTCTCAAAGGCGGGCATCAAGCGCGTGGTGAATGGCGCGATTCCGCATACGCCCGATGGCAATCCGCTGCTTGGACCTGCTGCAGGCCTCAAGAATTTCTGGATGTGCTGCGGTTCCTTTGTTGGAATTGCGCAAGGCGCAGGCAGCGGCAAATACCTCGCGCAATGGATGATCGATGGTGAATCCGAGATCAACATGCGGGACTTTGATCCGCGCCGCTTCGGGCCCTATGCTGATCAGGCTTATACCCGCGCCAAGTCCATCCAGGACTATCACCACATGTTCGTGACCCATCTTCCTGGCGAAGAACGCCATGCGGCGCGGCCAACGCGTTCTTCGCCCCTCTATGAGAAGCTCAAGGCCAAAGGTTGCGTTCACACGCAAGGCGGTGGCTTCGAACGGCCGAAGTGGTTCTCGCTGGATGGGCGCGAGGAACACTATGGATTCCGGCGCAACAACACCTTCGAAGTTGTTGGCGCTGAATGCCGCGCGGTGGCGGAACGTGTTGGCATCTGCGATCTATCAAGCTTTGCCAAGTTTGAAGTTTCTGGGCCTGACGCAGAAACCTATCTTGATCGCATTCTGGCAAGCCGCCTGCCCAAAAGAATTGGTGGAATCAAGCTGGCGCATCTACTGACTGACAACGGCCGCATCGAAACTGAATTCACCGTGACGCGTCTTGCAGCCAACAAATTCTATCTCCTGTCCTCCATCGGTGCGGAATTCAGGGACCTGGACTTCCTGAAGAAGCTCGTTACGCCCATTGAACGCGTGTTGGTTGAAGATGTAACCGAGAACATCGGTGTTCTCGTTCTTGCTGGCCCCAAGTCTCGCGATGTCTTGGCCGTACTTACAAAGGCTGATCTTGGCAATGCGGCGTTTCCATGGCTTACCGCCCAAGAGATCGACGTGGCTGGCATCTCGGTTCGCGCCCTGCGCGTCAACTATGTGGGTGAGTTGGGTTGGGAATTGCATGCGCCAATGCAACACTTGGTCCAACTCTATGACGCTGTCTGGAAGGCGGGTGAGCCCTATAGCATTGCCGACTTTGGTCTTTATGCCATCAACAGCCTGCGCATAGAGAAAGCCTATCGGGCATGGGGTGATGAACTCACCAATGAAATCACCATGATTGAAGCAGACATGGAGCGCTTCCTGTCGATCGACAAAGGGCTATTCCGAGGCCGCGATGCGACGCGCTTGGTGCAACAAAGAGGCGTAAGGCAGAAACTGGTTTATCTTGCAGTTGATGCGAAGGATGCCGATGTAAGAGGTGCTGAACCTGTTTACTCTGGCGAAGATGTGGTGGGTGTCACCACGTCTGGCGCCTATGGCCATCGCACGGGGCAGTCACTCGCCT
>CAIPNE010000506.1 GCA_903866355.1 uncultured Gammaproteobacteria bacterium | reverse complement strand
TGCTCGATGGCGATACCGGCTACGGCAATTTCAACAATATGCGCCGCTTGGTGCGCAAGCTCGAACAACGCGGCATTGCGGGCGTGTGCATCGAAGATAAGCAGTTCCCCAAAACCAATAGCTTTATCGGTGGCGAGCGCCAGCCGCTCGCCGAAATTGCGGAGTTCTGCGGCAAGATTAAGGCCGGCAAAGACTCTCAGAGCGACCCCGCGTTCTGCGTCGTGGCGCGGGTAGAAGCGCTCATTGCCGGTTGGGGTATGGAGGAGGCGCTCAAGCGCGGCGAGGCCTACCGGCAGGCCGGTGCTGATGCGATCCTGATTCACAGCAAGCTGTCCCGCCCCGACGAGATTCTCGCTTTTGCACGCGAATGGGCGGGCCGTGGGCCGCTGGTCATTGTGCCGACCAAGTACTACAGCACGCCCACCGAGGTATTCCGCAAGGCGGGTATCAGCACGGTTATCTGGGCCAATCATCTCATTCGCGCCGCGGCCTCCGCGATGCAACTGGTGGCGCAAGAAATCCACGCCAGCCAGACGCTGGTGGACGTAGAAGACCGGGTGGCGGCGGTGGACGAAATTTTCAGGCTGCAAGACGCCGAGGAATACACCCAAGCCGAACGGGTTTACCTCAGTGCCTCACAGGCGCCGCGGGCGGCGGTCGTGCTGGCCGCCAGCCGGGGGGCGGGCCTAGAGGCGCTCACCACCGAGATTCCCAAAGTGATGCTGTCGGTGGCCGGCAAGCCGCTGTTGCGGTGGATGGTGGATGGCTTTAAGAAGCACGCGGTTAACGACATCACGGTCGTGGGCGGTTATCGCGCCGACGCCATCGACACCGCCGGCATCAAACTCGTGACCAACGAGCGGCACGCGCAAACCGGTGAGCTCGCCTCACTGGCCTGCGCCATCGACCTCCTGCGCGAAGACACCATCATCGCTTATGGGGATCTGCTCTATCGCAGTTACATCCTGCGCGATTTACTCGATTCAGACGCCGATTTTTGCGTCGTCGTTGATTCAACCGCGGTGCAGAGCGAGCCCGACAGTGCCACGTCGACGACCGGTGCCCGCGATCTCGCGTTCTGCACTGGCGCGGATACCCGCGAATTATTTGGCCAACGGGCGCTCTTGCAACGGGTTGCCGCGGCGGTGGACGGACAAGATCCGCAGCGCGTTGATGGCCAGTGGATAGGCTTGCTGAGTGTGCGGGGCGCGGGGCGTGCGCGGCTAAAAGCGATGCTCGCCACGCTGCGCGAACGCCCGGATTTCGACCACCTCGACATGCCGGCACTGCTCAATGCGCTGGTGGGCGCGGGTGAGCTTATTGAGGTGCTCTACGTCCATGGTCACTGGCGCAATGTGAACGACCTCGAGGATTTACGACGGGCGGCAGATTTCGCGCATGCGCAAACGCCGTTCGCCGCTTCTGGCGCAGGGCTTGCGAATGACTGACACCCGCCACCGGCGGCTCATGCACGGCGCGCGCGTTCCTCAGCACCTACCCTCGTCAGTGTGGGTGAAAGCCGGCCAGCTGGCCGCTGCCCCCCACCTCCCCGCAGGCCGCCTGCTTGCACCTTAGATTGTCTGGAGCGCACTGAATGTTGTTACTGAATCCTGGGCCGGTGAGTTTGTCTGAGCGGGTACGCAATAGCCTGCTGCAACCCGATCTCTGCCATCGCGAGCCGGAGTTTTTTGACCTGCAGGACGCGGCGCGTGAGGGTTTGCTCGGGGTTTATGGTTTGGCTGCGAGCGACTGGGTGCCCGTGCTGATGACCGGGTCCGGTACTGCTGCGGTAGAGAGCATGGTGGCCGCACTGGTGCCCGAAGGTGGTCGCCTGTTGGTGGTTGAGAATGGCGTTTATGGTGAACGCATCGCGCAGATGGCGCGGCAATATCGCATCCCACACGAAGTGATCAAACACGACTGGCTGTGCGCACCGAACTTGCACGCGATCCTCGCGCGCTTGGACGATGCCCAACCCCGTTTTACCCACCTTGCGATCATCCATCACGAAACCACCACCGGCCGGCTGAACCCCTTGGACCGCCTCGCGCGGGCCTGCCTTGAGCGGGGCGTAGGACTGCTGGTAGATGCGGTGAGTAGCTTTGGCGCGGAGGCGATCGATTTTACCCACCCGGCTTTATCGGCGGTCGCCGGGACCGCCAATAAATGCCTGCACGGGGTGCCGGGCGTGGCTTTTGTGATGGCCCGCCAGCTTGCCCTAGAGCAGGCGACGAGCCGCACTTATTATCTGGATTTGGGCCGGTTGGCGACGCTGCAAGCGCAACGCAATACACCGTTTACACCGGCGGTGCAGGCTTATTACGCGCTGGTTGAGGGTCTACACGAATTGCGCGATGAGGGTGGCTGGGCGGCGCGACACGCGCGCTACGAGGCGCTGGCCGAGCGCGCGGCCGCCGGGTTTTTGGCGTTGGGGATAGGTCCCGCCATACCGCCCGCCGAGAGTTCGGTGGTGTTGCGGGCTTACCGGCTACCGCCCAAGGTGGACTATCCACAGTTGCATGACGCGCTCAAAGCCGCCGGTTTTGTGATCTATGCCGGGCAGGGCGGTTTGTCCGCCGAGATTTTTAGGATCTCCACGATGGGACGGGTGCAGGCTGCTGATATCGATCGGCTAGTGCAGGTGGTAGCCCAGCTGCTGGACTGAACACGACCCGCGGGCCGCGCCAAATCACGCCGATCACGGTGCGGTTTGGCCCGCCCGCACGCCGCGCGCCCCGGCCTCTAGCGGGCCACAAAAATACCGGGCGGTGCGGTTGGTGCGCGCAGTCTTCAGCGCCACGCATGAAAGATGCGCCGTGCCAGCTGGGGTCGCGTGGCTAGCATGTTATAGACCTGACCCCACAAAAATTGGCGTGTTCGCGGGGTGCACTGCGCGTGGTTATTTTGGCAGTGCGAAGGCGATCACCGTATCTCCCAGCGGAAACTTGAACAGCGCATGGCCGCCGGCGGCGACCGCAACGTATTGCCGCCCGCCTACCCGATAAGTAATGGCTGGCGCGTTGACACCCGCACCGGTGGCGAAGCGCCACAGGCGCTGACCACTGTGCGCATCCACGGCGATGAAGTCGCCATTGGATTCCCCCGCAAAGACCAAGCCGCCGGCGGTAGCCAGCGCGCCGGACATCATGGGTAAATCGCTCTGCAACTGCCATTTTATTTTCCCATCGCGGGGATCAATGGCCGACAGCGTGCCGGCGCGTTTCACGTCATCCTTGAAACTCAACACGGTGACGGTTTTGCCGGCGGCATTTTTTTCTAGCTGATAGTGGGTGGGGGCATCGCTGGCAGGTACATAGGTCCAGCCGGTCTGCGGGCTGTACGCGGAGGGGGGCCAGTTCGCCCCACCCCCTGCGCCGGGGCGTACGTCGATGCCAGCGGCCGTGGCGCGTCGGAACATGGTCGTATCCTGCGGCACAAAGGCTTCTGAACGCCGCAGGGGCGCGCCGGTCAGCCGATTCAGCACATACATCCAACCCGACTTGGAGGCCGCCGCCAGCGCGGGTATAGGGGTTTGGCCGGGGCGCTTGAGGTCGATGAGCACCGGTGGCGAGGCAGCGTCGTAGCCCCACAGATCGTGCGGCACCAGTTGGTGGTGCCAGCGCAGCTTGCCGGTCGCGATGTCCAGCGCGATGAGCGAGGACGTGTAGAGATTGTCGCCCGGACGTTTGTCATCCTCGTAGCCGGGTGAGGCATTCCCCGTGCCGAAATAAATAAGCCCCTGTGCGGCGTCGATCGAGGGCGTGGAATAAATGGAACCCCCGCCGGTCTTCCAAGCGTCACGGTGTTGGGCCGCGCTCGCGCGCTCAGCGACGAGGTCGCGCGGTAGCGGATCACCAAAGGCCGTCTTGGCGACGAAGTCCCCTTCCCAGCCTTGGGCGGCCGTTGAATACCAGCGCCACAGTAGCTGTCCATCGGTCACGCTGTACGCCGAGAGAAATGCCCGCAGGCCATCCCGCACACCGGCTTTGCCCAGTACCGAGGCGCTGTTGTGCTCCGCATCTGCCAGCACGGCGCTGTAACCCGTGCCGCTGACGCCGACGAAAACCCGGCCCTCGTAGACCACTGGTGCCATGTTGCCGGCAAAGCGGGTGGCGCGGTCAAAAGCGGCGGGATGTGCGGGGTCATAGTGGGTGATGGCCGCAAGATCAGCGGGGTCGCCGCTCATGGGGTCAACCACCGGAATATCCCACACCAGCTTGCCGTTGCTGGCATCCAACGCGATGAGACGCGCGTCGGCGGTGATCATGAACAAGCGGCCATTACCCCAAGCCAGCCCACGATTATGCGAGCCGCAACACAGTTTTTCGGTCTGCGTCTGATGGGCATAGCGCCATTTCACCGCACCACTTGCCGCGTCGAGCGCCATCACGTGGTTGAACGGCGTGGTGAGGTACATCACCCCATCGACGACCAGAGGATTGGTCGGAAAGGTGCCCAAGATCCCCGTTTGCAGAATCCACGCGGGTGCGAGTTTTGCCACATTACCGGTGTTGATCTCTGACAACTCGCTGTAGCGCTGGTTGTTGAAATCATGGCCGTAGGTGGACCAGTTGTCTTGGTCGTGCTGTGCTGGGTTTTTTTGCTGGGCGGTGTCGGCGAGTCCCGGCGGGGCACTGCTGGCCAAGACAAGGAAGGTGGCGATGAGAACGAGTAGGCGTTGGGCGATCATCGGGATACCTGCGCGTGGGGAATATATTCCCCGGCACTCTAGCAGAGGCGGGCGACCACGCCTGCCCGACGCCCGTCTGTCAGGTTCGCGCAGGTGCCGGCGGTCTGCGCCGCCAACGCTCGCTGGTTTTCAAATGTCAGCAAAAATCGCGCGTCAGGGGTGCTCTCGGCGATAATCCTCACGCCTAGGAACCCTATCCAGAAGGAGACGTCGTGGTTTGTGCCCAAACAATCAAAATGGCGGCGGCTCGCCAAGTGGTCGCTGCAACTTCTACCTTCGCGAGGTTTTTTCGATGATCTGGCAGCGCGAGGAGCACTGCTACGAAGACAGTGGCCGGGTTCTGCACGTGGCTCTGCCAGAAGGCTATGCCGAGCATCTAGAGCCCTATCCGGTGGTGGTTTGTCTGGACGCACAATGGACCTTCGGCACGGTGTGCGACGTGGCATTGAATCTGGGTTTGGCTCGCATACTGCCGCGGGTGGTAGTGGTTGGGGTAGGGTGGACTAGCACCACCGCACGCGCGGTGGTGCATCACCGTGCGGCGTCCTATACGCCGACCTCAGCGCCCATTCCGCCCTCGGTGGCGAGGAATATGGCTGACGCCCCATCCTTCGGTGGCGCGCCCGCGTTCCAAAGCTGGCTGCTCGACGAGGCGCTGCCTGAGCTGGAAGCGAGGTACCGCATCGATCCCGCGCAACGCACGCTTATCGGTCATTCGTTGTCGGGGCTATTCGGGCTTTATACGTTGTTTACCCGGCCCGCGGCGTTCAACCGATGGCTGCTGGCCAGCCCGTCGTCGTGGTGGGATAACCGGCACATTTTCGATCTAGAACAACGCAACCTAGCGCACGGGCCAGCGCTGCGAGGCCGGGTTTTCTTGTCGGTCGGTGGCGAAGAAGGTCAGGTAGGCAATATCCCCATGCTCGCTAATACCGAGAGTCTCCACGCGCGGCTCGCGCAGCGGCGTGGTGCCGATTTTGACACCACGCTGGCCGTCCTCGACGGTGAGTTGCACCACTCCACCATCCCGGCAGCGGTGAGCCGCGGGCTGCGTTGGCTGTATCGCTGAACACCCGTGACGCCGCGTTTAGCCTCGCGTTATGCGCTTGAAAAAACGGCTGGACTAAGCCGCTGGCCGGGCGTGCGGTGAGCGCGCATGGGCGAGGTCGTCAAACTTAAATTTAGCGTGTGGCCGTGACGGTGATGCGTTACTTTATCCATGATCCCACTCACGCTGGGCGTGTAATCAACACAGGCTAACTTTAAATGTCGCCAGACAAACTCAAGACGGAGCCTAAGCGTGCGCGATAAACCCGCTCCCGATACAGGGGCCCCTGCTGGTTGGTTGGCAGCATTCCATCAAGAGATCGTCAGCCACGCTAACGATGTCGCCGATCTGCAGCCCACCTTATTAATGCTGGTGCAGGCGTTGGTCGGTTTGGGTCTGGCGCCGCAGCGAGTCTCTTTATCCCTGTTAACCAGCCACCCTTCACTGAGCGGCTTGGGTTATGTGTGGACGCGGACCGCGGGTGACGTGACGTCATTCGAGCGGCCAGCGCATTTTCTTGACACCCCAGAGCACCTGAGCAGCCCGCTGCACGATGTCCTGACTCGCAATGCGCCGTTATTCTTAGACGCGGCCGCGATGACCCAAGACCCACGCTTCGACATCCTGCGTCAGTTCGCGAGCGATGGTGCCACCAGCTATTTCGCTTTGCCTGTGATGTCCTCGAACAACAGCGTGCATGTGCTGGCGTTAACGACCAACCGCGCCGGCGGCTGGAGTGTGGCCGATACCCATACGGTCGCCTGCGTGGGGCCTGTCATCGGCCTCATGATTGATCTGACCGAGAGCCGCCGGCTGCTGGGTGCGATTGGCGTTGCGCACGAGATCGCCCAGCGCACGCTGGCGGAAGAAGAACTACGCAGCGTGCATGCGGTGGCGCTAGCGACCGAACTCAAAGCAGAACTGGCCACTCAACAGGCGGCAGAGCTGGGCCTCGTCGCCCGCGCAGCAACGGCTGCGAACCATGCCAAAAGCGATTTTCTCGCCAATATGAGCCATGAAATACGTTCGCCCATGAATGCCATCATCGGTTTGTCGTATTTGTGCCTGCAAACCGAACTCACCCTGCAGCAGCGAAATTACGTGTCCCGGGTGAACCAATCGGCGCAGAGTCTGTTGGTGATCATCAACGATGTTCTCGATTTCTCGAAGATGGACGCCAATAAACTGGTGTTGGAGAAAGCGCACTTCGATCTGCGGGCGAGCTTTAGTTTGATTGAATCGGTGACGGGACATCTGGCTCGCGAAAAGGACTTGCACTTCGAGGTCTCTACAGCGACCAACGTGCCCGAGTTTGTGCTGGGCGATCCGTTTCGCCTAGGTCAGGTACTGCTGAACCTGACCAGCAACGCGGTGAAGTTCACGCACGCGGGACGTATCAGTTTATCGGTGGCAATCAGGGAAGTAGGGGCGCAGGGCGTGGAGCTGGAGTTTCAGGTGCGTGACCCTGGCATTGGCTTGACCGCCGAACAAGTCGACGGGCTGTTTGAGGCTTTCACTCAGGTGGATACCTCCACCACGCGCAAATATGGCGGCACCGGTTTGGGACTGGCGATCAGCAAGCGCCTCGTCGAACTGATGGGTGGACGTATTTGGGTGGAAAGCGCGTTAGGGGTCGGTAGTTGTTTTTATTTCACGGCGCGCTTTGGGTATGGCGAAGCCGCGCAAGCGCGTGCGCTCATGCAAGCCAATGCCAGTGAGGTTGCCGCCGCGCGGGCGCGTCTGCAGGGCGCGCGGATTCTGGTAGCCGAAGACGACGCTTTCAATCAGCAGGTCATAGAAGAACTTCTGCAACAGAGCGGGGCGTGGGTGCAGGTTTGCGAAAATGGGCGCAAGGCGCTGGCGCACTTGGAACAAGCGCAGTTTGATTTGGTGTTGATGGACGTCCAAATGCCGGTCATGGATGGCTATGAAGCCACGCTGCAAATTCGCGCCAACCCGGCGTTGGCGGGGCAGCGTGTCATCGCAATGACCGCCAATGCGATGGCCAGCGATCGTGAACGTTGCTTTGCCGCTGGCATGGATGATTTTGAGACCAAGCCCATCGACCCTGACCGTCTGTATCTAACCCTGGCCAAATGGCTGCCGGCACCGCAGAAACTCCCTGAGACTAGCGACGCGGCGATCGCCGAAGCAAGCCCGGAAATACCCCAAGCCGCGCCGTTCGACTTCACCGTGCTGGGCCGTTTGTTTCAGCAGGACCCGGCCAAAGTGGGACACCTTGCGCGCGAGTTTTTGCACGCCGCGCGGGCGGCTGTTGCGGCGTTTGAGGCGGCGCGAGAGCGCCGCGATCTGGCGGCGTTGGTTAGCCTTGGCCACCGCTATAAATCGGCGGCGGCGATGGCTGGGGCAGGAAGTTTCGCCGTTTTGTGTCAGGACCTTGAAGCGGTCGGTAAGGTTGGGGATTGGCCACGACTGGAGAACCTGCTGTCGCAGATGGCCCCGTTAGTCGAAAGAATAGCGGTACAAATCGCACAAGAGGTGGGGTGAGGGCGGCTGTTCCAGCGCCCTTAGCCTGAGTGGATGGCCACGGCTAACCTGCCACCAACGCGCGGGAGCGGGTCGTCTTTGTGAATCAATCGAGCGAGGTACCCAGTGGCCAAATATCTGTTTCTAGCCTTTACCAATCCCCGCACCGAGGCACAAGACGGGGAGTTCAACCAATGGTATGAGCAAGACCATGTGAGGGATGTGTTGAACGTACCCGGTTTCGTTTCC
>CAIPNE010000505.1 GCA_903866355.1 uncultured Gammaproteobacteria bacterium | reverse complement strand
GACAAATACAACTTGAACACGGCCCTTAGGGAATGGCGGGACAAAGGCGGGTCCTTCCGGGCAGACCGGTGCAGGTACATTCAAGTTGTGCTAGTAGGTCGGCCCGGGCCCGGCGGGCGGCAAAAGGTCGCTCAGGCTCTCCGAATCGGAGTCCATAATAATCAAGTCATGTCACGGTCCGAAAAGATCAATGTTACGAAAATGAAGACCACGGCGCTCAAGCAGGAACCCTACAATCTGAGTGAACTGCCAGTGAAGCACGATCCTCAATGCGGTTTCGTCGAACTTGGCGAGATGGTACTCGCATTGTAACCACGGTTAAGTAGTAAACCACCGACCGTAGGCTACATCCGAGTCAGCTTTTTCTCACGGCTCTACCATTCACATTCTCTGGCTCTGTAGTTCGTTGCCCAATTTGGCGCCGTTCGATCTGTCAGCTCTCGAGCGCTCTTCGCTTGGCCGCTCTCATGGTCCTAGACTTCGGCCCGGGCCGAGTAACATGGCGGGTATTATGCCAATGCCAGACCTGGCCTAGCACCAACGTGGGGCCCCGGCTGTGGCAGCCTGGCCCCCCGGGGGGGCTGGGCTCGCTGGCAGGCCGCGGTGGCTCGCTCGCGCCGAAACCCGGGCCCGACGAGCCCCGGGCCGGTGGCGGCTTTGGAAGCCTGCCAGTGAGTCCGCTGCCAGAGGACGGCCCAGCCGGCCCCGGCCGGCGGGTGGGCCAGACTCGGAGCCGGCCAGCTTAACTCGGATTCGCAGGTCCAGTGGCGTTGTCGCCCTAGCGCCCCCGGCTCTGGACGGATGGTGCTTTACTGCAAATCATCGGAATTGGACCGTTGGTGTCTCTGCTAGTAGTAGCCTCAGGCTGGGGGAAGCCCCCCTCTCTAAAGCCCCGTCAGCAGGCCAGTGGCCAGTCAGGGTCCACCACAACCTGACCTTCCGACAGCTGCTATGGCCGATGGACCAGTCTTCGATGTGGCTGTACTGACAGTGTCGCACCAAGCGGTACTGATCAGCAGCGCCAGCACGCGCACTACGAGGCACGATCCGCCGCGCGCTTCTGCTTCTGCAGCTTCTTGGTGAGGTTTTGCTTCTCGCGCATCAGCGCGTTCGAGCTGCGCGGCGCCGCCTGCGCGTGGGATGCGCCGCGCATAGCCGCCCCATGCCGCACGGCCATTCTCACGGGGATCAATTTATAGATTGCCGGGGTTCAGGGTTTAGGGTTTGGGGGTACCGGCGCTGCCGACCGCCTCGGCGCGGTCGAGACTTCGGAGTACGTGCCGCCGCCGCCTGCAGCACGGTGTGTGCGTGCGCGCTTTCGTTTTGGAACAGTGCGATCGGTACTTAGGGAACCAGCTGTACCGTGAGCACTCGGCACGCAGCGCGGACACGCGGCCGCGCTGCGTGCTCGCCGGTGGCCGCAACACCGCAAGGCACGTTGCACCACGGCAGCCGCTTTGCAACCAAGCACGGCGCAAGAAAGCACGGCGCGACAAAACGAGCCCGGCGCGACGCAACAAACAAACCGCGGCGTCCGGCGCACCGCTGAGCGCGGCCATGTCGCCCGCCGCCCGCTGGTACGTGCTGTGCTGGT
>CAIPNE010000504.1 GCA_903866355.1 uncultured Gammaproteobacteria bacterium | reverse complement strand
TACGATGAGGCCACGCAGTGGGCAGCTATTCAGCCGGCCATGCGCCAGTGTGCGGCGGCGTTGACGGCCATCGGCTGCATTCCCTATAAGTCGGGCAAAATATGGGCACCCGAGGTGCAGCAGATGAGCGCCTACCATCAGGTGTTGAGCCAACTCAAGCGCACGTTGGATCCAGCGGGCATTTTGTCACCCGGTAATCTTGGGTTGTCGGTGGCTCGTGGAGTCAATTTTTTAGAGGATCCAAAATGATCATCGCGCACGTTCGTTTTCCGGTGCACACCGCCGATCGCGCGGCCTTGCAAGCCCAGTTGCTCGCCACCACGCACAAGTACGAGAAACTCGCCGGGCTGATTCGCAAGTACTACCTCATGACCGAAGCGGGAACCCACGCCGGGGGTATTTACATCTGGGAATCCAAAGCCCACGCGCAGGCTTGGTACACCGCCCAGTGGGAGCGCGACATGACCGCCGCCTGGGGCGCCGCCCCGCTATTGGAATATCTCGATTGTCCCATAGTGGTGGACGCGGCCCGCGTGACCACTCCACCTTGAGCGCCACGATGACAAATTTTGAACTCCACCCGCAGTTGCAGACAGACTGTTTTTGCTTAGGTCAGCGCGGGGAGATGACGGTGCTGCTACACCGCTCGGCGCTGGTGCCGTGGTTCATTCTGGTGCCCGCTACCACGGTGATTGAGCTCCACGATTTGCCCCCGCCACTACGCGCCGCGCTCCACCACTGCGCGGATCAGTTGGGGCGTTTCGTGTTGGCGTATTTCGCCTGTGAGAAGCTCAACGTCGCCGCCATTGGCAACGTGGTGCCGCAATTGCACCTGCACGTGGTGGGGCGACGCTCGGATGATGCGCTGTGGCCACGGGTGGTGTGGGGCAATGTGGCCGATGCCGCGCAACACCCGGCACCAGCGGTGGCCGCAATCGCCACCGCCCTGCGCGCACAGGGCTGCCTAGACTAATTCACGCGCTAGCGTTGGGTGTGTGCGGGGCTTAGGCTATAAAATCAAAGCCCAGCTCAAATATGTCTATACTTCCCGTATATCCTTCGAAAGGCTTTTGATATGCGAACCACCACCGTATTCAAATCCGGCAACTCCCAGGCCGTCCGCTTGCCCAAGGATTTTCAATTCGACACCCGCGAAGTGGAAATTTTTCGACGTGGCGACGAAGTAATTTTGCGCCGTGTTTCCAAAAATCTCGCGGCAGCGTTCGACCTGCTTGCGGCGATGCCGGATGATTTCATGGCCGATGGGCGCGATGACGCGCCACCGCAGCCGCGCGCGGCGCTTTGATGCCCCTGCGCTACCTGCTTGACACCAATATTTGTATCTACATCGCCAAGCAGCGCCCACCCGAGGTCGCCAGACGCTTCGCCCGGCTTTCCCCCGGCACGGTTGGCATGTCGCTCATCACCTACGGCGAATTGCGCTATGGCGCGGAGAAGAGCGCGCGTCGACCCGAAGCACTGGACAATCTCGGCAAGCTGGCCGAACTGATCCCGGTGCTCACGCCTGAACCTGTGGTCGGCGAGACCTACGGCAGTCTGCGCGCCCATCTCGAACGCCTGGGTACGCCCCTCGGCAACAATGACCTTTGGATAGCCGCTCACGCGCTTGCCCTAGGGGTCAGCCTCGTGAGCAACAACATCCGGGAATTTAAGCGCGTTCCAAAATTGAAACTGCAAAACTGGGTGAGTTGATCGCGCAGATCTCGCGCGCAGCGTTGTAGACGACGCAGAGTCGACGAGTCCTCCTGCGTCGGGTGCGCGGCGGTACCAGCCTAAGCGCGGCTGTCACCAAAAGAACGCCGATCGGCAGGAACATCGCTCACCTGCTGCGACGCACACCCCGTAACCTGTGAGCCTAGCGAGCGACGGGCGCCCATCGCACCGACCCCCACAAAAACGCCGGCACACCCTTGCGGAGGAGAGCTTCATGAACAAACCCAATCAGTTTTTTACCGACGGCAAGCTGCGCAGTCCCAGCGCCGAGGAACTCGGTTTTGATCCAGCCGAAATGCGCCGCAAGTACGACTACGAGCGCGACCGTCGGCTGCGCAGCGAAGGCACCGCACAATATCAGCACATTGAAGGTGACCTCGAACGCTACAACGAAGACCCGCACATCACGGCCAAAACTACCCGTGCGCCGGTGACTGAAGACATCGACGTCGCGGTATTGGGCGCGGGCTTTGGCGGCATGCTGATGGCGGCACGGCTGCATCAGGCCGGGGTGAGTAATTTCCGCATCATCGAACGCGCCGGCGACTTCGGCGGCACTTGGTACTGGAACCGCTATCCGGGCGCGCAGTGCGATGTGGAGTCCTACATCTATCTCCCGCTGCTAGATGAAACCGGCTACATGCCCAAGCTCAAATACTCTTTT
>CAIPNE010000503.1 GCA_903866355.1 uncultured Gammaproteobacteria bacterium | reverse complement strand
GGCATTTCGACAAAACCAAAACCCTTGGACTCATTCGAGAACTTGTCCGAAATCACGGACGCGCTGGAGACTTCTCCAAACGCACCAAAGGCTTCCCTTAGGTCGGCGTCGGTGACGTCATAGGCCAAATTACCTGCATAAATATTCATTCATATCTCACAAAAAATGGGGTGTACTTTGTCCACAATCGCGAGCCCCGAAGCCAATGGCACAAGTAATTCGGGACTCGAAGTGCCGGCGACCGGCAGATTCGTCTATCCCACTGCGCCTTAAAGCCAATCGTTAAAGGCAGCGCGGTGGATAGGTCGCCTACCCTACGCGCCTTCGCTCTCCAGTGATACCACTTTGTCAATGTATTTTCACACGACCCTCGCGCCGCATCGCGGTTGGCCCGTTATAGTGCACACATGCACCCTCTCAACGAGCCAGATCCACTCAATGCCTTTTGTCGCCACACTGCGGTGCGAGTGCCGGGCGCGCTCGCCGGACCACTCGCCGGACTGCAATGCGGCATCAAGGACATTTACGCTATTCGGGGCAGTCGCACCGGTTTTGGCAACCCCCAGTGGCTGGCCGCACAAGCGCCCGCAACCCACACGGCGCACGCCGTGCAGCGCCTGTTGGACGCCGGCGCAACGGTCATCGGCAAAACGCAGACCGATGAACTCACCTATAGCCTCACGGGGGAGAATTACCATTACGGCACGCCGGTAAATGTGAATGCGGTGGGGCGTATTCCCGGCGGATCCTCTAGCGGTTCGGCCGCCGCCACAGCGGGCGGGCTGGTGGATTTCGCGCTGGGTTCCGATACCGGCGGTTCGGTACGCTTGCCCGCATCCTTTTGCGGCATTTTTGGCATCCGCCCCACCCACGGACGTATTCCTCTCGAGGGTGCATGCGCGCTGGCGCCTTCGATGGATACGTGTGGCTGGTTCGCTCGCACCGCGCCGCTGCTGGAAAAAATCGGTTTGGTGCTGCTCGATAGCCCCGCCCATCCCGGACCGCCGTTGCGGCGCGCATTACTCGCCACCGATGCCTTTGCGCTGGCGGATTTGCCCAGCCGCCAAGCGCTGGCGCAAGTCCTGCCACGGGTCACCCGCAGCCTTGGACCAGTCCAAGAAATAACACTGAGCACCACCGATTTAACCCAGTGGCGGGAGGTTTTTCGGCACCTCCAAGGTGCGGAGGTCTGGGCCATGCATGGCGCTTGGATCACCCAGGTCCAGCCGGCGTTCGGGCCTGGTGTACGGGAGCGTTTTCAGTGGGCCGCGCAGCTCAAAGAGGTTGATATGGCGCCACTGCGCGCGCAGCGACACGCCATCACCGCCCATCTCGACGCCCTACTCGGCACGGACACCGTGCTGATCATCCCGAGCGCGCCAGGCATTGCGCCGCGGCGGGACTCCCCGGCTGCCGAACTCGACGAGTTTCGCCTGCGCGCACTCAACCTGCTGTGCCTCGCTGGGCTCGCAGGTTTACCGCAAATCAGCCTGCCGCTGGCCTGGGTTGATGGCTGTCCAGTTGGGCTGTCGCTGGTGGGCCCCCGCCATGCCGATGAACAATTACTGGCCATCGCAAGCGCGTTCTGCTCGGTTCCCTAAGGGACTTACCTTGGCAGTCGGGGCAAACCGGCCCTAGTCACGCTGTCGATGCGGTCGCTCGCTCCCCACAATAGCTACCGTTGCGCTTTCCGGCTCGAACCGCAGTTCAGCCTCGCCGCGTTTAATCTGCGCCATGACTTGGTTCACTTTTTGATCGAGTGAAAACACCTCCTCGCCATAATCGGTGCCCTCGCGCAACACGAAAGCCTCTACCACGCCACGCAGCGCCTCATCAGACAAAGCCTCGTGGGGAATGAGCAGGAGATTTTCACACGACACAGCGGGAACCTACGTGAGAGAGAAGATCTGGACCGGTCCAAGTGTGCCCGAAATAGCGCGCCACTCGCCGATGAAGAACATTACCGCATCGTGACGTTGCGAGCTCTACAGCTTGCCGGAAGACCGCCGATAGAACCGGCGATAAGAACAACGCGATGGCATCGATGCACAGCTTTCTAGGCCTTTCACTGCAAAAACAATTGGCGGTCGTCCTGCTCACCGTCGCGACCGGCTTTGCCGTCTTCGGTGCATTTTCGTGGCGCACGCTCGACCTCTTGCGCGTGCGCGGTGAAACCTATCAGCAAATTGTCCAAAGCAAGGACCTGATTGCCGACACCCTGCCCCCGCCTAATTTCATCATAGAGTCCTATCTCACCGCGCTCCAACTCGCCCGTAACCAAGACCCCGCAACCCGCCAAGAGCTCGCCGATCGCCTGCTGCAGCTGCACGCAGAGTACGACCAGCGGCGCCAGTACTGGCAGCAAAAGGACTTACCCGAGGCACTGGCCAAACAGTTTTTGCAAGTCGCCCATACGCCCGCCGCCGCATTCTATGAATTGGTTCAAGCCCGTTTGATCCCCGCCGCGGACGCGGGTGACGAAACCGCCATTGCGGCCGCGCTACGTGCTCTGGACGTAGCCTACCGAGCGCACAGGCAGGCCATCGAGGGTGTCGTCCGCACCGCGCAACAGGCCAATGTGCGTGCCGAAGCGCGCGCTGATCGCTTGTTAGAAGTTTCTCGCGCCGCCCAAATTGCGGTCTTTGTGCTCTCTCTCCTGCTCGGCGGGCTGGTCTTCTATTTTGTGAGCAGCCGCCTAATCCGGGACGTTAGCGAACTCAATGGGCATATAGAACGCTTTGCGCAGGGCGATCTCAGCGTGCCGGTAGCCCTCGCGCGTAGCGATGAACTGGGCAGCATGGCGCAGGGCATCGACCATACGCGCCGCGCCCTAGCGGGTCTGGTGAAAGAAATTCGGGACCAGGCCAGCGACATGATGGATGCCGTCAGCGTGCTCTCACGCGCTGCGCAGTCGGTCGACCACGGCGCGCAAAATCAAACGGATGCCGCCAACACAATGGCCGCAGCAGTGGCAGAAATGCTGGCGAACGTGGTGGGCATCCGCGCCAGCACCGAGCACCTGCAGCAGCTTTCGCAACGCGTGGGTACGCGCTCTACGGCCAGCGACATTAGCCTTAAAACGATGGTGAGCCAGGTACAAGAAATCTCCAAGCGAGTCCATGCCTCCGCGGCCGATGTGCGTGTGCTCTCCGAAACCGGCGAGCGCATTTTGCGCATCGTGACGGTGATCAGCGAAATCGCTGACCAAACCAATCTGCTGGCGTTGAACGCCGCCATCGAAGCCGCACGCGCCGGGGACCAAGGGCGCGGCTTCGCCGTGGTTGCCGACGAAGTGCGCCAACTGGCGTCACGCACGGCCGCCTCTACCCTGGAAATCAGCACCTGATAGAAGCACTGCACATCGCGACTAATAAGGCGGTCGAAAGCATTGCGCGCGGCAGTGCCTACACCACCCTGACGGTTTCCACCGCCGAGGGTG
>CAIPNE010000502.1 GCA_903866355.1 uncultured Gammaproteobacteria bacterium | reverse complement strand
TTTTTCACCTCCTAACCCACACCAGCGGCATTCTGTCGGCGATTCCGGCGGTGCAGCCCGAAGTCTTGATGAATATCGACAAACTGGTCGACTTCGCCTGTGGCCTACCGCTCGAATCGCAGCCCGGAGAGCGTGTGAATTATTCGATTTTGCTGGGCCATACCTTGATCGCCGCCCTGTGTTTACGCGCCGATGGCCGTGCTCGCAGCTATGCCCAGATGCTCCGCGAGGATGTCTTTGAGCCACTGGGCATGCACCACACCAGTCTGGGACCACGCGAGGATCTGCTCGCGCGGCTGTGCCCGGTACGCGTGGCCTACGAGAATATTCCCGCGCTGTTGCCGCCCGAGGCCGTAGAAGGACTGGGCACGCTGATCGCCACGCCCGGCTGCGAAATACCGGGTGGCGGGTGTCTTACGACCATTGGCGATGTCCATCGCTTCGCAGAAATGTTGCGACGGAAGGGCGAGCTCGATGGCTTTCGCTTGTTATCTCCCGCCATGCTGGATTTCGCCACCCGTAACCAGACCGGCGACCTGCGCAATATTCTGTTTGATCTCTGGACCGGCACCCGTCAGTGGCTGGTCTATCCCGCCAATCTCAGCGCGGGTTTCTTTTTACGGGGTGAAGGCAACCTGCCCGGGCTATTTGGGGTACTCAATTCGCCGCGAACCTTCGGCGGTTTTGGAGCGGGTTCCACCGGTTTCACCATCGATCCCGAGCGCGACCTGACCCTCGCCTTTTTGTCCACGGGGCTGATGGAGGACAGCTATCACTTTGAGCGCATGGGGGTGATTGCCAATCTCATCCTCGCCGCCATCACGGACTAGGCGTCATCCCACGCGGCGACCTGCCAAGATCCTCTGGCAGGTCGTCCCTAGGGCCGCAGTCATCCGCAGGCATCGATAATAATCAGGCGGTTTCGGCTGCGTCGTGATCGCCTCGTAACCTCACTCGCCCCGCACCGTCGCCCAGCAAAGCGCGCCCGTGTGCCAGCTGCGCGTCGAGTTCGCGCCCCAGCACTTCCTTGAGTTCCGGCCCACAGCGCAAAAACCCAAACAGCCGACTGCTACGCTGAATCAATTCCTCGCGCTCAATTTGAACCGAGTCTCGCACCACCTGCTGCAGGGCCAAGGCTATTTCTTCCGGGGGTAGATTAGCCGCCTTGTTGAGCGTTGGGGTGGCCACTCGCGCCCGGTTTCTGACCATCACCGTGCCATCCTGCGCCTGCCAGAACGCGCCGTGGTGGTGCAGATCGCGCGCGCCCAGCAGCCCCGTTCTGACCGCCGTCTGAAGCCGCGCACCGGTGCGCCCGTAGCCCGCGTAGCGGCTCACCCGCCGGCCAACTTCTTCTTCGTGGATCGGGCCTTCAAGCCGCACGATACGCACGACCAGCTCCCGCAGCTTAGCCGCCGGCCATGCGTGCGGCGCTACCGCGCACTGCTCCTGCTCGCGAAATTCCTCATACCAAGTCGTCGGATCCTCCAGCGGCGCCGCTAACCCCAGCAGTGGCTGAGCCAGGTCAGGCGGCGCCGGCACAGGGGCGGGTTCCGCCACTGGCGCGCGCGCCTGTTCGCGCATTTCACGCAGGGCGTCTAGCAATTGCTGCTCCTGCTGCCGTGGGCGATGGAACCAATCGGTGCTCCAAATGCGATGTAGGCGCCAGCCGCGCGACACCAGAATGCCATGGCGCAAACGATCGCGGTCGCGGGCCGAACGGGACGAATGGTAAGTGGCACCATCGCACTCGATCCCGCACAGGTAACGATCGGGCTGGTCGGGGTGAAGGATGCCAAGGTCGATAAAGAATCCCGCCATGCCCACCTGTGAGTGAACCTCGTAGCCGGCGCGCTGCAGAAACTGCGCCACCGACTCTTCGAAATCACTCCCGAACGTCCGCACGGTTTCCAACGGGACATCAAAATAACCCTTCTCGGTGTACTGCAGGAACTCTCGGAACGCGTTGATCCCGGCCTTGTCGGGGCCGCCGCGGACCGCTTCTGCGGTGATGGAAGAAAACACCGTGCAGCGCTCCTTCGCGCGCGAGATCAACACATTCAAGCGACGCTCCCCACCGGTCGCACCCAGCGGCCCAAAGCTCTGCGTGAGCCGGCCATGCTCATCCGGGCCGTAGCCTACGGAGATGAAGACGACGTCCCGCTCGTCGCCTTGGATGGATTCGAGGTTCTTGATAAAGAAAGGCTCGGCCCGCTCACTCGAGAAAAATGTTTCTGTGGCGGGATTTTGCCGCCGTTTCTCCTCGACGAGATCACGGATGGCGTCGCGCTGCTTTACCGACAGCGCGGCCACTCCCAGCGACTTCGCGGGATAGCGCTGGGCAAATTCAATGACCGCATCCGCAATGAGCGCGGCTTCGAGCACATTGCGACCGCCGTCCGATCCCCCGCGCACATAACCATTGGGCGGGCTGCGCACCAAAGACACGCCCATCCCATCGCCAAAACTGCCGCGCAGAGTCGAGGGCGGCAAGAGCAGCTTGTCGGCATAGAAGTGGCGGTTGGAAACCGCAATGAGGCCTGGGTGCAGGCTGCGATAATGCCAGCGCAGCATCACCTGATCCGCGAGGGTAATGTTAGACAGCGAGAGGATGCTTTCAATATCGCCAAGGGAGACTTCGTCATCTTCCAGGGTGGTTTCGAGGCTGTCGTCGAGCAAACGATTGAAGAAATTGGTGGGTGGTAACTGCCGGTCGTCGCCCACCGTGACTATCTGCCGGGCACGCGCGATGGCACCCAGCGCCTCCTCCGGGCGCACTTGGCTGGCTTCATCGATGATGATGAGGTCGAAAGACACCAGCCCCGGCGGCAGAAATTGGGCCACCGATAGCGGGCTCATCAAAAACACCGGCTTCAGGGAGATCACCGCCTGCCCCGCCTCACGCATCAGCCGGCGCACCGAATAATGATGGCGCTTTTTGTTTATTTCTTGGCGAATCACGCCCATTTCGCCCGTCGATCCAGCCGGTCGCCGGCCCAAGTACGCCCTTAAAATTTCTTGGGAAGATAACGCCAGACGTCCCTGATCGAGCTCCCGGAACTTCCCCACGCACTGGTCTAGACGATAGCCATCGAGCGCCGCGAGCGCCGGTAGCTGGGCGCTGATAGCCGCCCATAATTTTTCGTAGAGCACGATTTCGGCCTGCGCTACTAGCATTTGTGGGTCGATCTGCCCGGCCCAAATTTGCGCGTGACATTGCGGGCCCAGTTGGTGCGCCAGCCCCGCTAGTTGGTCTCTCACCGGCGGCCAATCGTTGGCCCGCTGGGTACTCTCGCGCCACTCCTGCCACTGCTGCCGCTGCGTTCGCAGGGATAGCTGCCCGTGCGTTGCGGCAGGCACCGCCATCAGGGCGTCCAGTTGTCCCCCAAACTGCGCCAGTTCTGCCAGCCACTCCAATATCTGTTCAATGTGGGCCTGCGCCTCTTGGCTGCTGGCCAATGACAGCACGAACGCGTAGTCCGCCGCGCCGACTCCCGGCACGCGCTCAAGCCAGCCCAGCAACTGCGCGATGGCGTGGGCGTCCGTGTCGAAACCTCGCCACAGCGGCCCGAGGTTGGTCAGCAAAGCGGGAGCAATATCCCCCACGAAATGCGCCATCGAACTCGCCAGCAAGGCATCGTCCAGCAGTTTGATCTGGCCGGCGAAATCGAGCGGCGAGGCACTGCGGAACAGGCCCTTCAGCTCGACCCGGCTGCGCCGCCAGGTGCTGCTGAAAACCGAGAACAGGCTGCCGCCGGAACCCGCGTAACGCAGGCGCAGGTCGCGCAGGTCATGGGACTGCCAGCCGGGAATGAGCAGCTCATCCACGTGCGCTCGGGCCTGGCGCGCACGCGCGAGTTGCGCCAATAAACGCCTGAGATCGGGTAGCTGCCGCGTCAGCGCAAAACACGCCAACGTCGTTAGGGGCAGCGCCGGCAGCGCCCTCGCAACCGGCAGCACCTCGCCCAGCTTGGCCAGCATGGCCGGCGGCTGTAATTCAAAATCCGGCCACGGCAACGGCAGGATTGCCGCTAAAGCCTGCAGGCTGTGGGTGACCCGCTCAGTGATGCTCGCCGCACTGTGGGTAATCACCTCAAGCCGTTCCAGCGCATAGGGCGTCAACCCCGGCGCCATGGCGGCTCGCCACGGGTGTCGCGCAGGCACCCCCGCGCGTTGCAGGCGCGCAGCCAACTCTCGCAACTCGACGAGGAAAAGCTGCAGGGTTTCTTTGGTGTAGTTCACCGCATCGGGCAGCTCGAAATTCGGTGCGGGAACGCCTAGTCGGTGCAATCGGCAGATCGCACCCAGCGCCTCGAACGGGCTGATACCCCAAGGCGCCAACGGCGCGTTCAGTCGCACCGCGTGGGTGTTGAGCAAGCGCTGCTGGGCTAACAGATCGTCCAACAAACCCGGCGCCACAGCCGGCACATTAGGCAACTCCAGTGCGGCCTTCAGCTGCGCATGGACCGAAGTCTTGGAGGCCTTGCGACTGTGTAATTCCAGACACAGCGGCCCCAACCCGGCCTGCACTAGCCGGGTTTTCACAACCTCCAGTGCCGCCATTTTTTCCGCGATAAACAGGACTTTTTTACCCT
>CAIPNE010000501.1 GCA_903866355.1 uncultured Gammaproteobacteria bacterium | reverse complement strand
CATATACTGTCTTGGGGCCATACTTGACCAAAGAATTCAAACGCGCTTTTGAAGATGGATTGCATAATCCCTCGCGACGTCCGGCCGCGTCTAACTTCGAAATGGCAGTGTTGAACACCATAGACTTGGTGCTCGATTGCGCCAGTCCGACTTGTAGGCAAAAATATTTTGTCTACGACGGCAGCAATCGGCCTGTGTGCCCGTTCTGCAAGACCGCCTACGGGAAGTCGGTGCCGGTATTCGATCTTTACAGCAACCGTGGTGGTGGCAAATTCACCCCAGACAACCTGCGCCTCGTCGGGTACCACAATCAGTCTATCTTTAAATGGCACATGAACTCCTCTGTCACAAGGAGCGAAAAACTCACCCAAGCAGACAAGAAGCCGGTGGGTTACATTTCTTGGCATCAAGGTAAGTGGATGTTGGTGAACCAAGGCATGCCAGCTCTTAAAGACGTGAAAGCCTCAAAGATGCTACCTGTCGGACAGGCGGTGGAATTGACCAGTGGGCTTCAACTGTTGCTTGATGACCAAACCGGCGGCCGCTTGGTAAACGTCCAAATAGCGGGATGAAGCAAGATAGGCTGGAGCGCGAGGTGGACCGCTAATGCGCAGATTGCCAGTGTATTTAGTCATCGATTGCTCGGAGTCCATGGCCGGAGAGGCTATCCAAGCAGTCGAGGAGGGTATCGCGAAGATGATTTCGCAGTTACGCTCCGACCCCTTTGCGCTTGAGACTGTATGGCTAAGCGTCATTACGTTTAGTTACCACGCTAAAATTCACGTCCGGCTTTCGGA
The DNA here is from genome assembly GCA_903866355.1 of uncultured Gammaproteobacteria bacterium. Classification (GTDB taxonomy): domain Bacteria; phylum Pseudomonadota; class Gammaproteobacteria. Next base: position 3,754 of record CAIPNE010000501.1, on the reverse strand, counting down.
TATAACCACGTTCGTAATGCCCCCGTTCGTTTTGGCATCGGGTACGGCGTTCGGTGCGGCCATTGCGCTGGTTCACGAGCGCATAAAGACGGAAGTCGTCAAAAGTACGCCTGAACGAAAAGGCGACTGGAAACCCGTCGTATTTTTTCTGACGGATGGCAACCCTACCGACCAGTGGCAAGCAAACGCCGACAAATTCAAGCGGGAATACTCGAACGGTGGAGCGAACGTAACGGCAGTGGCATGTGGGGAAGACGCGAGCACGTCTAATCTTCGGCGGCTAACGGACAAAGTAATCCTCGCTCAAGATCTCGACTCGTCTACCGTCAAAGGCCTATTCGCTTGGGTTAGCGCTTCCATTTCGAGCGGAAGTATGGCGCTGGACCGCAGTAAAGATGTCTCGTTGGACAAAACCGAAGGTGTGGCTATCGCCACCACCATTGATGACGCTCGCAGTATCGATTTGGATCGGCAAGTCTTCCTGCAAAGCAAGTGCCTAAAAAACGGTTCTCACTATGTCATGCGGTTTCGGCGTCAACTTGGATCGGCGGATGAACGATACCAGGCCATTGCTTCACACGCGGTGGCAAATTTCGATGATACGGCGGCCAAGGATAGTGCAGGCCTTCGTGTATCCACAGCTAACCTGCTCGGCTCGTCGCCCTGTCCTGTGTGCAAAAACCCGTTATGGGCCATGTGTCGATGCGGGCGGGTACACTGTTGCCCCGCTTTCGGCAGCGAAGGGATAAATTTGACGTGCCCTTGGTGTAAAAAATCTGATCACTACAACATACTCCAGCATTTTGATGTGGGCCGCGGATTCGGATAACTAGCACCGAACACCGCTGGTGGGAATGGATCTGAAAAATACAAGGTGGAGGAACCCATGGCTATTAATCTCAATAAAATCAGTCTCGACAAGACGTCTGCTTCGGCGAAAATCGACCTCACCAAAACGGCAGAGGTGAAGGTGACGTTGCGCTGGAATAAATCTGGCGGGCAGCCTAAGGGGTTCTTTGCGAGCCTCCTCGGCGGCGGCGATAAAGAGATCGACTTGGATCTTGGGGCCTGCGTCGAGCTCGCTTCAGGTGAGAAGTTCTTGATGGACCCACTCCAATCCAGTTTTCAGGCCGGCAACAAAGGTTCACTTACAGCGCCGCCTTACATCCTGCATAGCGGCGATGACCGTGCGGGTGGTGGCGGAGAGGTAATCCGTATTGGTGGCTTGAGTTCTTCGCGAATTCGCCAGATTTGGGTCTACGCCTTCATTTATGAGGGTGTCGCCCGCTGGAGTGAAACGGATGCCGTTGTCATCATTGAAGCACCTGGGCAACCGACCGTAGAGATACCGCTCGGTCAGCAGTCTTCGAACCAAACGTTCTGTGCTTTGGGGCACTTGGCGTTCGCGGCCGGTTCGCTTGAAGCGAAGCGATTAGTCACCTTCCACGGCGGCCATGCCGAATGCGATACCCAATACGGCTGGGGCTTTAGATGGCGTTCGGGATCTAAATAAGCTTGCACAACAGAAGCGACTGGACGATTTCGACGTGCAGTAAACCTTGGCCGTGGTAGCCTCTGCGTTGGCGTTGAATTTAAATTAGGGGGACGCATGAAAGATTTTGGATGGTCATTTTTCGTAACCGCAGTATGCCTCGCATTGGCGGGTTACTGGGGTCATGTCAGTGGTATGGGCATTGGACCCGCGGTACTGCTTGCGGCGGTACTTGGTGTGATGGAGGTCAGCCTTTCTTTCGACAACGCCGTCGTGAATGCGGGCGTGCTGAAGACTATGGATGCGTACTGGCAGAAGTTGTTTTTGACGGTTGGTATTCTCATTGCCGTGTTCGGCATGCGCTTGGTTTTTCCAATCGTAATTGTTGGGTTCGCGACTGGCCTGTCGCTTCCGGACGTCACCATGCTCGCTTTGCAGAATCCCGCCGAGTACTCGCGCCATCTTCATGACGCATACCCGTCCATTGCAGCCTTCGGTGGAATGTTCCTCCTTCTAGTCTTTCTGTCGTTTCTCATTGACGAGGGGAAGGACGTGCACTGGATTGGACCTGTTGAGGCGCGCCTTGCCAAGCTAGGCAAGCTCGATTCCGCTCCAGTGCTGGTGGCGCTGCTTGTCTTGGTTCTCGTTCATTTCTATATGCCCGTTGCCGACGACATCAAGTTGTCAGTTCTCGCCGCCGGCATATCGGGCGTGGTGCTATTTATCGTCGTTAGTAGTCTCGATGCGCTGTTCGAGTCGGATTCCGAAGAGAGTGAAGGTCAAGAAGGCGGCAGCATTACGGGCGCCGTTGCCCGGAATGGACTTGCAGGGTTTATTTACCTGGAAGTCCTCGACGCTTCGTTCTCTTTCGACGGCGTCATTGGCGCCTTCGCGGTGACGCGAGACGTGGTCATCATCATGCTCGGCCTCGCCATCGGCGCGATGTTCGTCCGGTCACTTACGGTTCATCTTGTTCGCAAGGGAACGCTGGACCAGTACGTATTCCTCGAGCATGGTGCACACTACGGAATCGGTGCACTCGCCATTATCATGATCGTCGGCATCGTCAATCATGTCTCCGAGGTGGTCACGGGTGTTATCGGCGTGGCGTTCATCGCCCTCTCGGTAGTTTCCTCGATGATTCACAACCGCAAGTCCGCTGCGGGTTGAACCCTGCTTTAGTCCGGCGGCAGCAAAGCTTGCCGCCGGACATCTTCGAGTCACCGGGACTCAGACAGCAGATGCGTAAAAAGAGCACCCAGAACCCGCTAGAAAGTGGCATTGGTGGCACGTGTCCAACGAAGACGCTTACGGGCTAGCCCGATTCTTGAAGGCACAAGAAAGCGTGTATGAATCGGCCCTGCAGGAGATTCGTGCCGGAAAAAAAGAGGGGCACTGGATGTGGTACATCTTTCCTCAGCATGTAGCACTAGGCTCCAGCCATCGCGCCAAAAAATTTGGTATTGCCTCCAAGGTCGAGGCTAGTCATTACTTGGCGCACCCGATTTTAGGCGAGCGACTGTTGGAGTGTGTTGAGGCCATAGTTCAACTGAATGGTAAAACTGCCTATGAGATCTTCGGTACAGTTGATTCCTTGAAGTTGAAGTCTTCCGCGACGTTATTTGGCGCCGTAAGTACCCATTCGGCTTTCCGGACATTGATCGATAAGTTTTTCGAAGGGAACCCGGACGACGTCACCCTTAAGCTGATCGCGGATGAAGCCTGAAACTTGACGTCTTGCCTTTTTCTGCGCTTTCGGATGAGGCTTGGCACCGCCGTTCTATGACCAAAATCCAGGCCTAGCGCGACAATGTAAAGCCGAATTAGGAATGTTCATTATTTATGAAAATAATCGTTGTCAGGGACGGGACGGACTACGGTCCCTACGAAGCTGCGGCCGCAGCCAAGTATTTGGTGGACGGCGCTTTGTATCGGAACGATTTGGCGCGGGACGCTGCCGATTCAAGTAAAAATTTGGTGCCACTTCCGCGACTGCTGCGGGCTGCCGGAGCCTATCCGAAATCTGCCGGAACAATAAGTACGGCGTGGCAAAACTTAAAGTCATTTGATTTTTCGTTGCTGCTTCCATTGGCCGCTATTCGAGATATGTCCTGGACCAAGGACCGCCGTTTGGTCGCTTTGGCTGCGGTGGGCCTTTCGCCGATTGTCGCAATCGTTATCGCCCCCGGCGCTTGGTTTGGGTACTGGCTAATTGCTTTCTACTTTTCAGGCCTATGGGCAATTTTCTTTTATTATTTGTTT
>CAIPNE010000500.1 GCA_903866355.1 uncultured Gammaproteobacteria bacterium | reverse complement strand
TTGTAGCCAGCCTCGGCGATGAATTTTTGCAACTTAGGCCAGACCACCGCCGGCGCGCCTTGCACCGAGAGTGTGTGTTCACCGTCGACCACTTTGATGGCTTCAGCGGCTGACTGCGGAGCGGCTGGCTGTGCTGTGCCTGCCGGTTGAGTGCCGGCACGTTCAGTGGCGGCCTGCTGCTTGCGCTGCGCAGTGCGCTCTTGGTAGGTCGAATAAGTGGCCGTCTCGCCACCTTCAGGAATGGCCATGCGGTCACGAATGGCGTCGGAGGTTAAATCCGGCGGCACGTCGAGGTCCGGCATGGTGCGGCTTTTTTTGTATTCGTTCCGGTTGTCGGGCATTACTTTGTCGAGCTGTGGCATCACCCACGCACAACCAGCGAGAGTGCTCAGAGTCACCAGTAGCAATAAATTTTTAGTCATAGCAGGCAATAACCTCGCGGCGCGTTCAATTCGGCGTGCGGCAGGATGAAAAAAGAGGGGCTGGCGAAACTAGCAGAAAGTTCCTAAATCGAATTCACAATACCAGACCGATACCCGCCGCCTGGAGGGCGGCTCGCAGCTTCGGCTCAGCCGCGCTCGACAGCCAAGTCAACGGCAAGCGGATGCCGACATCAATCAATCCCATGGCGTGGACACACCACTTCACGGGAATCGGATTAGATTCACAAAAAAGATCGCGATGCAGCGCGGTTAACGGGGCGTCAATCCGGCTGGCGCTGACGGCGTCACCCGCACGCGCGGCGACACATAATTCGTGCATGGCGCGCGGCGCCACATTGGCCGTGACCGAAATGACACCGTCACCACCGGCCAGTAGAAATTCACGTGCTGTCGCATCATCGCCGCTGAACAATAAGAAGTCTGCACCACAGCGTTCGCGTAGGGCCGCGACCCGACTCACGTCGCCGGTAGCTTCTTTCACCCCAATAATATTGGGTATGTGCGACAGCCGACCCACGGTGTCTGGCAGCATGTCGCAGGCGGTGCGTCCCGGCACGTTATAGAGGATTTGGGGAATTGCGACTGCTTCGGCGATTGCCTTGTGATGCAGATACAAACCTTCTTGCGTGGGTTTGTTGTAGTAGGGGGTTACCAGCAAGCAGGCGTCGGCGCCAGCTTGTTGTGCCCGGCGGGTCAGGTGGATGGCCTCGGTGGTTGAATTAGCGCCAGTGCCCGCGATAACGGGGACGCGGCCAGCCACTAGCTCAACCGTGCGGCGGATAGCCTCACAGTGTTCGTCTGCGTCGAGGGTCGCGGATTCGCCCGTGGTGCCCACGGCAACGATGCCATCGGTGCCTGCCGCAATGTGGAACTCGACCAGCGCGGCCAGACGCTCCCACGCAAGCGGTGCACTCGCCGTTACGCCGCCGCTCATAGGAGTGACTAGTGCAACGAAGCTGCCATGAAAATCGGTCATCCACAAGCCCTGCCCAAACGGTCGTGCATGGTAGCGTCCCGGCCCCCCCTACTTCAAGCCAATGAGTGGCTGCAAAATTTGTCGCCCGCTCACCGCAAGGTTGCGGCCACAGGGGGTGTCCATGCACAATGCCAAGTCAATGAAATCCAGCACCCGCCCCCCCTCAGAACCCTTACAGAACCATATCGCGGTCTCCGCGATGGGTGCTAACCGCCTTGGCTTGTTAGAAGCGCTAACCAAAGCGGTCAAAGATTGTGGCTGCAGCGTCGGCGACAGCCGTATGACGGTACTGGGTGACCGCTTCACCCTGATGCTCATGCTCTCCGGTACTTGGGACGCCATTGCAAAAATCGAGAGCATGCTGCCGCGTCTCGAAAACCAACTACAGATTAAAACCCTGGCGCAACGCACCGAACCCCGACGGCGCGAGGGCGACCTCATGCCCTACGCCATTGAGGTGGTGTCGGTGGACCAACTGGGCATCGTTCACGATATCACCCAGTTTTTCGCGCAACGCGATATCGGGATTGAAGAAATGTTCTCCGGCTCCTACGCCGCAGCGCATACCGCAACCCCGATGTTTTCTTTGCACATGACCATCAGCGTGCCGACCAACCTGTCCATCGCCGGCTTACGCGGAGAATTCATGGATTTCTGCGATCATCTCAATCTCGACGCCATCATGGAGCCGGTCAAGTAAAGTACCGGCTTGCGTGCAATCCGGCACACTCCTCAACTTTCCCCCTTCGCGCAGCGCGGCCCATCTAATGCCCTCAGCCAGCAAAAAGAAGTCCGCTCAGCGAATCTTCGTACTCGATACCAACGTTCTGCTGCACGACCCTACGGCCGTGTTTCGCTTCAACGAGCACGATATTTTCATCCCGATGATGGTGCTGGAAGAACTCGACTCCGCCAAAAAAGGGGTTTCGGAAGTCGCGCGAAATGCGCGCCAGGTCAGCCGCTTTCTCGACGATCTCATCGGCGAGGCTGATCGAACCCGCATCGAAGCAGGCCTCCCGCTAGACGCACCGGGCAATGGCGCCAGCACCCGCCCCCCCAGCGGCAAGCTGTTTCTGCAAACCAGCCCGCTAGACACCGCCATGCCCGCCGGGCTTCCCGGCAACACCCCCGATAACAGCATCCTTAGCACCGCCTTCGCGCTGCGTGCCAACCACCCCGATCGCGCTGTCACGCTGGTGTCTAAAGACATCAATTTACGCATCAAAGCGCGGGTGATTGGGGTCTCCGCCGAGGATTATTACAACGACAAGGTCCTCGACGACATCGCGCTGCTGTACACCGGTACCCGCGCAATACCGGCAGATTTTTGGGAGCGCCAAGGGGCGGCGTTGGCCTGCTGGCAAGCCGACGGGAACACATTTTATGCACTGCCCGCAGAGAGCTATAGCCAGTTCTACCCCAACGAATTCCTCTACGGACCCAACCCCGAGAGCCTCGAAGTGCGGGCGCTGCGGCTGGAAGAAGGCCGGGTCGTGTTCCAGCGTACGCGCGACTTTCGCGAGCCGCGGCACGCGGTATGGGGCTTGCAAGCGCGTAACCGCGAACAAAGTTTCGCGCTTAATTTACTGCTCGATCCCGACATCGATTTCGTCACCCTACTGGGCGCCGCCGGCACCGGCAAAACACTCCTAGCGCTGGCTGCGGGCCTTTCCCAGTCGCTCGACTTGAAGCGCTACCGGGAAATCGTGGTCACCCGCGAAACCGTGCCGCTGGGTGAGAACATCGGTTTTTTGCCGGGGACCGAGGAGGAAAAAATGACCCCTTGGATGGGGGCCTTAATGGACAATCTAGAAGCGCTGGCAGAAACCAAAGAAGGCGGGGAATGGGGGCGTGCGGCCACCGCCGAGTTACTCACCACACGGGTCAAGATTCGCTCCATGAATTTCATGCGCGGGCGCACTTTCCTCAATCGCTATATCGTCATCGACGAGGCGCAAAACCTCACCGCCAAACAGATGCGCACCCTGATCACGAGGGCCGGGCCGGGCTCAAAAATCGTCTGCTGCGGCAATTTGGCCCAAATCGACACGCCCTATTTGAGCGAAACCACTTCTGGATTGACTTATATCGTCGATCGCTTCAAGCATTGGCCACATAGTGGGCACATCACGCTGGTGCGTGGCGAGCGGTCGCGCTTGGCTGATTTCGCCGTCCAAAACCTCTAGGCCCCTCGCCGAGGGTAGGCCACGCCAGTGCGAGACGCCGGTGCAGGCGTCATTTCCTCAACCGTTCGCGGCCGCGCCGCGCCATCGGGAGCCACGCGTTGAAAGTCCACTTTGAGCCCGCCACGGGGGTCACGCTGCCACAACTGGTGAGCGCCCTACGCGCTCAACCCGGCGTAACATCCTTGGGCCAGCACCTCGAACAACGGTGGTATTTAGAGACCTTCGACGCGCGTCTCGCGGCGGCGAAACAAGTGCTGAGCATCACCCGGGGGCCGCACAACAGCACAGAAATCCGGTTGAGAACACTGGCCAGCGAAGCCACCGAGTGCCTCACCAGCGCGCTGGCGCTGCCTCAATTTGCCCACGACTTCAGGCCTGGGCGAGTGGCATTACGTCTCACCCAAATCACCCTCGGACGAGCGCTGCTACCGCTGGCGGTCGGCAAACTAAAAGTGGTTCGTTTCCGGTGGCAAGACGCCCGAGGCAAGCTGATTGCGACGATGCAGATTGATGTGGGTAGAGGGCGGCAGCCGCCGATCATCCTGCGCGTCAGTCCCCTGCGCGGCTTTGAGCACACCACCCAGTGCGCGCTGCGTCCTTTTTTGGAACTGGGTCTCGTGGTGCCGCTCAAGACCGACGCGGCCGAGCATCTCCTGCAGCGTTTGGGTTTGATGCGACCTCCCTATACCTGCAAGCCGGTGATCCCGCTGCGCCCCAAGCTACCGGCCGCACCCGCTCTAGCCCAAGTACTCAGCGCCTACACCGCCAGTCTGCGCGCCAACGAATGGGGCGTCGTGGCAGATATCGACTCGGAGTTCTTACACGACTATCGCGTCATTTTGCGCTGCTTGCGTGCGTGGCTCAGTGATCTCAAAACCAGTCTGGCACCAAAACCGCGTGAGTCGCTGCGCGTCGGACTGGCGACCATCAACCGCCTGACCGGCGAACTGCGCGATCTGGACGTCCTCACTGGCCAACTGGGGAGCTACCTCGCCCAATGCGCCGACCTCCCGTCCCCGGCCACGGCGAGCGAGCAACTGAGGGCGCGACTAGAAACATCCCGCGCGAACGCCCAGACGGCGCTCGCAGCGCACTTAAAAAGTGCCGCCTACCGCAATTTCCAACGGCGATGGGCGGGCTTTTTAACCGCCGTGGCAGCGGGCAAACACCCGGGTCGAGATAGCGAAATGCCTATCCGGGAACTCGTGCGGCGCGCCATCAGCAAGCGGCATGCGCGAATCCTCGCCTTCGATCCGGCGCTCGTGGACGCCGATCCCAGCGCGCTCCACGAACTGCGCAAAGACTGCAAAAGATTGCGCTACCTGCTGGAGGGCTTTCAGCTACTGTTTGCGCACAACACCGTTCGGCATGCCGTCAAAGAACTTAAAAATCTGCAAGGCACACTCGGCGACACCTGGGATTTGCATGTCCATCTGGAGCTCTTGATCCGCCTAGGTGCCGAGTTGCCCGGCACGGTCGCACTGGTGAGCGCCTTGACCCTGCGACTGGGCCTGTTGGAAGGCCAGCAGGAGGCGCTGGTGGTGGCTGCGCTGGAACGTTTTCGCAGCCAACATGCGCAACGGCATTACGCGCGGCTAGTGGGGAAAAGAGCATGATTGTCTTTGCAATCTACAACCTCAAAGGCGGCGTCGGCAAAACCGCCGCAGCGGTCAATCTGAGCTATCTGGCGAGTCTGGGCGGGCATAAAACCCTGCTCTGGGATCTGGACCCGCAGGGCGCCGCCAGCTTTTATTACCGCATCGAACCCACTACCGCGAAAAACCCCAGCACCTTACTTGACCGCAAGCGAGGACTGGCAGCGGCCGTGCGGGGCACGAACTATCCGGGTCTGGACATCATCCCCGCCGATTTTGGGTATCGCAATCTGGATGTCGCGCTCAGCGAATTTCGCAAACCCACGACGCGCCTTGGCAAACTCCTAGCGCCACTTGCCGAGGATTATGATCTGGCGTTCGTCGACTGCGCGCCTCATTTGTCGCTGGCATCGGAAAATGTGTTCGACATGGCAGACTGGCTGCTAGTGCCGGTGATTCCAACGCCCCTCGCGGTGCGCGCCTACGCGCAGCTGCGCGAGTTCTGCGAACGGGGCAAACTGACCAGCAAAAAACTGCTGCCTTTTTTCTCGATGGTGGACGGCCGACGCCAATTGCATCGCGATCTGGTCACCCAATTTGCCAAAGAGCATCCGGAAGTGTTGCGGCGCTTTATTCCCTACACCAGTCAGGTGGAAAAAATGGGTGAACAGCGCGCACCCGTGCAGACCTTCGCCCCAACCAGCCCCGGCGCGCGCGCATTTAGCGCGTTGTGGGGCGCGATCTGCGAGCGAATTGACCTCGTGGACCTCGCGTAAGACCGCGATGAGGCCTGATCCGCTAGCACTGGCTGCCCTCCTCAAAACTTGGGGAGCCGAGCTCGGTTTTGGGCAAATTGGCATCACGGGCGTTGATCTCTCGCGCGACGAACAGGGCCTGCATGACTGGCTGAATCGTGAGTACCACGGCGAGATGGGCTGGATGGCGGCCCACGGCAATAAGCGCAGCCGGCCGGCCGAACTTGTCCCTGAAACACTGTCCATTATCTGCGCCCGCCTCGACTACCTCCCGGAATCCGCTGCCCAAATGCAGGCGCAACTGGATGACCCCAACGCCGCGTACATCTCGCGATATGCGTTGGGTCGTGACTACCACAAAGTGATGCGCGGACGACTTCGCCGCTTGGCGCGGCGTTTGGAAGATCTCATTGGCCCCTTTGGGCACCGGGTCTTTAGCGACAGCGCGCCGGT
>CAIPNE010000499.1 GCA_903866355.1 uncultured Gammaproteobacteria bacterium | reverse complement strand
TGGACCACGATGCCGCCGGCAAAGTCCAGAACGCCCATCTTGGCCAACCATCCGCCTCCCCACACCCAGTGGCACACGGGCACATAAGCCAACAAAAACCACAGTGCCGAGAATAAAATCACGGCCAGAAATTTAACTCGCTCCGCATACGCGCCAATGATGAGCGCCGGCGTAATGACGGCGAAGGTCATTTGAAACATCAGAAAAACGCTCTCGGGGATGTCCCCAGTCAGAGAGTCGCGTCCGACGTCGCGCAGCCACAGGCTACCGCCACCAATGAAAGCATTGAGCGAACCGCCGTCACCGAAGGCCAGTTCGTAACCGCAAACAAACCACAACAAAGACACGATGCAGGTGATGGCGAAGCATTGCATCAAAATGGACAAGGCGTTCTTGCTGCGAACTAGCCCACCGTAGAAAAAAGCCAAGCCCGGCAAAGTCATAAAAAGTACTAGCGCCGTGGCGACGATTAGCCAAGCTGCGTTACCACTGTTGGTGCCATCAGCGGCTTGGGCGCCGAAAACGGCAAGGCTGGGCATCGCAAGAATAAATTTGCCTGACGTGCGCACGAGGGTGTTCTCCTTAACAGAGCGGGATCGGAATGGTGGCGGGCAACATCATTTGCCTTTTTTTGCGTTAGCAGATTTTATGCCAGCAAAAATCCAGCGGTTTCAGGGCGGAAAATGCCCTGAAGAGAAACTTTTACGGTGGGGATAAACGACACAAGCCCTCCAATGGGGCGCGCCAAGCGCGCGCCGCCCCAAAATAGGGATTTTTTACTGGCCCATTGACGGCCTGCTGCACCTGACAGCGGTAAGTCTTCGGCGCGATCGCCACGCCCGGCGTCGGTGACACCGGGCGGTTATTGGAATGGCAGAACTCGGACGCCTCTACAAAGCGTCCATGCCCGTTTCTCCCGTCCGGATTCTCATGACGTTGGTCAGTTCTGTAACAAAAATTTTCCCGTCCCCAATCTTGCCGGTGTTGGTCGCCTTGGCGATTGCCTCAATCACCTCGTCGACCTTGTCGTCAGCGACGGCCACTTCCAGTTTGGATTTGGGTAAAAAATCGACGACGTATTCAGCGCCTCGATACAGTTCCGTATGGCCTTTCTGTCGGCCGAAACCTTTCACTTCTGTGACGGTAAGGCCTTGGACTCCAATATCCGACAAAGCCTCCCGGGCGTCGTCCAATTTGAAAGGTTTAATGATTGCAGTCACAAGCTTCATGGTCTCACTCCGGATTCTGGTGAATCGTTCGTCTTACGGTTTTTCTCAAGGCGCCTCGAGTAGTTCAGAGGTCGCTCAAACTCACTTAGGGAACCCCGCAGGGTAGCGCCGTCAGCCACTCGACCCTCTTAAAGTGTCGCGTCCCCTGTGCATCTGTGACGTAATATATCGCAAGGTCAGCGGCGCAACGGTTTTTAAGACAATCAAAGCTCAGTTTCGGCTGCAGGGCTTACTCAGCATTCCCAGTAAAGCATCTAGCGTGCCAGCGGGACATCTGCGTCTGCTGTTGGCTGAAACGTGGTGGATTTTTCAAACTACGGGGCCAACAAACGAGACTCAAAAAGAAAACGTGCTCAGTTGCGACTCGCCGCAATCATCGCGCGCCCTAAAATAATGCGAAAGCTAACAGTTGCGTCCTATATCGCCGTGAAACCTCGAGAGAACACCGCACCATGAACTTCAAGACCGAACTACTCGATCGCCTGATGGAACAACTGACGAGCGTGTTGGGCCAAAATCATTCCGCCAACCGCGATGAAATAAAATCCTTATTCTCGTCTGCGCTCAACTCAGGGCTCGCACGCATGAACCTAGTGACTCGCGAAGAATTTGACGCACAGTCGGCGCTACTGTCGCGGACCCGCGAAAAATTAGAACAGTTGGAAGCCACGCTGGCGCTCATGGAACAAGGGCAACGCTGAGCGTCTCATCGGTTGGCCTAAAAAAATATCGGAGGAAAGCGGGAAACACGCTATATTTTGCCCACCCCGCGCAAGGAAGCGCGGCGGCCCATGCCGACAAGGAGTCTGCCATGATCGTTGCCATCGCCTATAGCCGAGCCCAGCTCGGTATCTCCGCACCGTTGGTGAGAATTGAAACTCACCTCACCAACGGGCTGCCTGCTTTTAATCTTGTTGGATTGCCCGAAACCGCGGTGCGCGAAAGCAAAGAGCGCGTGCGCTCTGCCATTCTGAGTTCGGGGTTCGAGTTCCCAACCCGGCGGATCACCGTCAATCTTGCGCCGGGCGACCTACCCAAAGAAGGAACCCGCTACGACCTCGCCATCGCGCTGGGTATTTTGGCCGCGTCGGTGCAAATTCCACACGAGTCGCTGGCCGAGTTTGAGGTGGTGGCAGAACTAGCCCTCACCGGCGAGTTGCGTCATGTGCGCGGTGTCATGCCAGCTGCGCGAGCCTGTCAGTTAGCCTCGCGGAGCTTGATCGTTGCCCCTGATAACGTTTTGGAGGCCACGCGCGTGCGCAACATCCGTGTGCTGCCAGCACCCACACTCAGCGCCCTCTGCAGCCATCTGAAACAAACCAAGCTCTTAACGTGGGCAACGGCCGCACCCTCCAGCGAGCGTCCAGCCCTGACAAATCAGCGTTGCCTAAGCGAAGTGAGAGGCCAATATTTCGCCAAACGCGCCCACGAAATTGCAGCGGCGGGGGGGCACAATATTTTGTTTTACGGGCCTCCAGGTACCGGTAAAACCATGCTGGCAACACGGCTCGCCCATCTGCTAGCGCCTCTCGATGATGAAGAAGCCTACGAAGTCGCCGCCATTCACTCCATTGCCGGTGTGCAGCGCGCAGATGAACACTGGTTGGTTCCCCCCTTTCGCGCTCCTCACCACACCAGTTCCGCCCCCGCCTTAGTCGGCGGGGGTTCAACTCCACGTCCCGGCGAGGCGTCCCTCGCTCACCGGGGGATCTTGTTTTTAGACGAACTGCCCGAATTTGGCCGGCGCGTCCTCGATGTCTTGAGAGAACCGTTAGAAACGGGTCATGTCACCATTTCGCGGGCCGCCGGCACGGTCGATTTCCCCGCCACCTTCCAGTTGGTTGCGGCCATGAATCCCTGCCCTTGTGGTTATCACGGCGATCCGGGCGCCACCTGTCGATGTACGCCAGAACAGGTGAGGCACTATCACAGTCGTGTCTCCGGGCCACTGCTCGACCGCATCGACATCCAGATCGAGGTCGCCAGAGAACGTAACTGGCTGAGTAGCGCCGTAACCGCCGGGCTGGAGTCCAGCGCTAGCGTGCGGGAACGCACCCTCGCGGCCCGTGTTCGCCAGTGGGCCCGTCAGGGCAAAATCAATCATCAGTTGTCGGTGAGCGAGCTCAATATCCATGCCCCGCTGGATCGTCCAACCGAGAAATTTCTCGCCCACGCTTTTGAACATTACCGGCTGAATCCGCGCACCTACCATCGCTTGATGAAACTCGCGAGAACGATTGCAGACGTGGCCGAATGCCCTCGTATCTCGCAAGATCATTTAACAGAAGCGCTAGCGTTGCGGCGTCTGGAGGTTGCCCCGGCTTGGCCCACGGGGACAAAAGCTTGATGCCGGCTTTACCCCACTGTTGGGTTTCTCTAAAGTCGTGCGAATTGCCTACCTCCCCCCGCACGGATCATCGTGATGAGTAAAATGCACCGTATCAAAGTTGTTGCCGTTACCGCCTTCATGGCCGATCAGTCAGAACCCGCCCGCAAGCGTTATGTGTTTGCCTACACCAT
>CAIPNE010000498.1 GCA_903866355.1 uncultured Gammaproteobacteria bacterium | reverse complement strand
GGAACCCGCGCGCGACCCCATATAAGACCAGCATCTTCACGCCCATCAGTGCCAGTACGGCACCGCCCACCAACAGCGGCATTTGGACCAACAGGCCCAGATTCGCCGACATCCCCACCGCAATGAAAAAGAGCCCCAGCAGTAAGCCTTCAAACGGCGCGATGCAGGCTTCCAGCTCGTGGCGATGGTCGGAATCGGCCAGCAGCACGCCGGCGAGAAAAGCGCCCAAGGTGACGGACAAACCTAAGAAGTCCATGAGCAGTGAGGTGGCGATAACCACCAGCAGGGCGGTCGCGGTGAACAGTTCCCGTACCCCGGTATTGACCACCACGGCAAACAGCGACCGCACCAAGAAGCGGCTAATCACGAACAAACCCACCGCGACCATCAGCAGTTTGGCGAAGGTGTGCAACGGGGTTAGCCCCGCCAGCCCAGTTGGCGCCGCCAGTAGCGGCACCAGCGCTAGCAGCGGAATGACGGCAATATCCTGAAACAGCAAAATGGCGAAACTCGCCCGCCCGTGCGACAGCGCGAGCTCGTGCTTCTCCGCCATGAGTTGCAAAACGAAGGCGGTAGAGGACATCGCCAGACCGCAGCCAACCAAGCCTGCCACGGGGAGGCTCAGTCCGCAGGCCCAAGCCAAGCCGGTGAGGACCAGCCCCGTGAGGCCTAACTGCGCGCTGCCCATGCCAAAGATGGCGCGCCGCATAGCCCATAATCGGCTGGGTTGTAGCTCTAGTCCGATGAGGAATAACAGCAAGATCACGCCAAATTGGGCGCGCTGGTGCGCCGCCGCGAGGTCCCCGATGAGCCCCAAGCCAAAAGGCCCAATGACAATGCCCGCCAACAAATAGCCCAGCACGGCCGCAAAGCCCAAGTGCTTCATCAAGGCCACTAACAGCACGGCAGCCGCCAAATAAATGCCAATGTCGTGTGGATTACTCATGGTGTACGTTCCTCGTCCCAGTCTCTTACACTCCCTAGCATAAGATGTCTCGAGAGGATTTCCGCCATGAAATTTGGCCTGATGTATAGCTTCGTCACCCCCGCCAATGGCGCCATTAGCCATCAGGCCACTTTTCGCGAGCTAGATGCACTGTTGCCTTTGGCCGAAGCGTTGGGGTTCTACTCGTTTCACACGACCGAACACCACTTCCAGCACAACGGCTGGGCGCCGAGTCCGCTCTTGGTGCTCGCGCACGCCGCTGGGCTAACCCGGCAAATGCGGCTGGCCACCAACGTGCTGCTGCTACCGCTCTACGATCCACTGCGGCTAGTAGAAGACGTGGCAACGCTCGACAACCTCAGCAATGGCCGCCTGACACTGGGCGTATCGCCCGGCTATGTCTCGGAGGAATGTGCCAGCTACGGCGTGCCCTACACCGAGCGCTTTGCCCGCAGCGAAGAAATCCTCGACATCCTGCAAGCCGCCTGGCGCACGGAAGAACTGTCTTTCAATGGCCGTTATTTTCGAATCCCACGCACGCGCATCGTGCCCCGGCCGGTGCAGGCCGCCATTCCTTTGTGGTACGGGGTATCGGGGCCAAAACTCCTGCGCCGTGCGGCACTGCGCCGCTGCCCAGTCACCGCCTCACCGCGCCATACTTTGGCCGAATTACAGTCTCACTACGCACGCTTTGATGCAGCGGCCGCGGCAGTTGGCTTTGCCACCCACGAGCGGCCGATCATTCGCGAAGTATTTGTGGCCCCCACCATGGCGCAGGCTGAGGCGCTGGCGGGGCCGGCCATCACGGAACTCTTCGGCCTGTACAGCCAGAAATCCGCCGCCGGCGAGCGCCAACTGCGTAACGACCACGGCGAGCTGGTGACGGATGCCGCCATGCTCGATTTTCGCAATTTTTCCTCACGCTATATTTTGGGGGATCCGGTGAGTGTGATCGAACAACTCGCGCAACTGACCGCCGCCATCGCGCCTAGCGAAATCATCTGTCGCATGCAGCTACCCGGCATCCCTACCGAGGCTTTTCGGCAGTCTTTACGGCTGTTTGGCGAGCAGGTCATGCCCGCGCTGGCGTGAGTCACGGGGGGTAAGCGGGATCGCCAAGACGCCCCGGTCCTCGGCAAAGGGCCTAATTGGGTTAGCATATCCCCGCTTGATTTCACCGGTTTGGAGGCCTGCCTATTATGATTCGCTGCACCGTGACCCAGTTCACCACGGACCGCACCCTGCCCCCGGCCGAACTGGC
>CAIPNE010000497.1 GCA_903866355.1 uncultured Gammaproteobacteria bacterium | reverse complement strand
GGCCAGTAAGCGCGCCAGCGTGTGGGCCTTGCGCCAACGGCGCCAGGGTTTGAGGCCACCAAAACGCCGCGTGAAAAATGGTTGGCGGCGATCAAACGCGACACTTTGGGCGTCGCGGCTGGCGTCAGCCAAAACCTGCACCAGCAGGCCACTTTCCGCCAAGGATTCGGCGAGGGCATGCATCAGATGCTCGATGCCGCCCCGGCGTGGCGGAAAACATTGCGTGGTCATCACCAACATAGGCTTAGATAACCCCGCTTTGCGTGAGTTTTTCCAACACCATCGCCACCGAGATGCGGTCCAATTGTCGGTCCTCGGTGCTGCACAGCGCACGACTGGGCGCAGTATCCCGCGTAATCACCCGCGTAGCTTGGCCCAGCGCATGGGTGCGCCGCCAATCGGTGGGGCCAAACAGCCCAAAAATGGGGATGCCAGCGCACGACAAAATATGCATGGGCGCGGAATCATTGGTCACCGCGAAGCGCGCCCGGCGGCCCAGTTCCGCCAACGCCTCCACCGTGAATTGGCTGGTGGCATCGTGACCGATAGTGCGTGCCAGCGCCTGATTAAGTGCCGCGTCTTCGGCCGCACCTAGCCACACCACGTGCAGGCCGCGCGCCGCCAGTGCCTGGGCCAACGCCAGATAATGGGGCCAGCGTTTGCCGGGATGTTTGGCGCTGGCACCAGCGTGCAGCAGTACCAGCGGCGAGCCCGTGAGTTGTTGCGCTTGCAGCCAGTGGTCAACCTCGCTTTGGCTGCGCGGGCTGGCCGGTAAAAACGGTACGGGCGGTGCCGCAAGATGCCCCGCACAGGTCAAAATCTCGTTAATGCGATCAAACGCGTGGCACTGCCCCACATAGGGCTGCGGCGGGTGCAGGGTATAGGGGAAATAAGGGTGATTGCCGATGCGTTCCGGCACCCCCGAGAGGGCCGTCCACACCCGCGTACGCCCGTTGGACTGCAGGTCATAGAGACGATCGAAGCGCTGGCCGCGCAACCACCGCAGCGTATGCCACGTCGCCAACGCCCCTTGGCGCGGCACGCTGTGAACGTGTAGCTCCGGCCAATCCGTAAATAAGGGCGCGAAGGCCGGCACGGTCAGCAGCCACACTTCGGCCGTCGAATAATCGGCACACAGTTGGCGCACAAAAGCCGTGGCCATGATCACATCGCCCAGCGCGCCCAACTTGATGATCAGAATTTTCATGCGCTCGGGATCGGCAAAATGGCGGCGTTCCTGCGGTGCGTCAGCGGCGCGTTGGAAAGGGCGAATGGGGTGGCCAGTGCGCGTGCTGGGGGGATCTGAGCGCGGGCCGCGCACTTTCTCCAGTTAAGCCTGCTGGCGGGGTGTTGGCCGCCGCCAGCTAAGACCAGCAAGGCGCCCCAGAAAGTAGCCAAACAGCCCCCTAGCGTCAATTAACTTCGGCGGCAGCGGGCGGTTGGCGTAAGTGAGTATCCCGTAACTGCGTCCGGTTGGACTAAGTGGGTGTCCCCGTGATGCCGCGTTAGGTCCCGCCGTGATGCCCGATGGCGTGAGTGGGTGTCCCGTCAGTGTCCCGTGAGTGGGTGTCCCGTCAGTGTTCCGCGTGAGTGGGTGTCCCGTCAGTGTTCCGTGAGTGGGTGTCCCGTCAGGGGTCCGTGAGTGGGTGTCCCGTCAG
>CAIPNE010000496.1 GCA_903866355.1 uncultured Gammaproteobacteria bacterium | reverse complement strand
CGCGTAGCCAGCGCTATCAGCTGAGATAGCTATCAGACCGTGCTGTCCGAAGACCGACGATCAATGCGCCCCTGCTGGGCCGCAAAAAAAAAGGCCGGGTTTCCCCGGCCTTTTTAACTTCACTCAAGCAGCGAGCATCCTACCCGCCGACGGCTCCACCGCCCATTTTGGCGATAGCCTGCGCCTGCCATCCACCCAACTTCTGGTCGCGAATGGTATCGCGATCATCAATATGAGAATTGGTGATGAACTTCGGCTTGAAGATACGGACCAGCAACGGCACCAAGGTGATGGCACCCACCATGTTGCTGAACAACAGCAAGCACAGCAGCAATGACATTTCGCTGTTGAAGCGCAGCGAAGAACCCGGAATCCAGTAGATGATGCCCGCAAAGATCGTGGTGGCCGTAAACAGAATGGCCGCACCGGTGGTCCGCATGGACGTCACGATGGCGTCGATTAAGGTCCGGTGACGAGCTTCTTCTTTCAGGCGGTCAAGCATGTAAATAGCGTAGTCCACACCCACGCCAATACCCACCGCCGTTACCGGCAGAGTATTCACGTTAAGGCCGATGTTCTGCATGCCCATAAACGCGCGATTAGTCATCACGCACAGAATGAGCAGACCAAACACCATCGCGCCGGCGACCAGCGAGCGATAGGCCACGATAATCGCGAGCGTCACCACGGCGACAATTGCCACGGTGGTTTTGCGATCAGAGATTTCGGTTTCTTCGTTCGCCGCCGCCGTGGTGCCGATGATGCCGCCCGCGAAGCGCGGGGTAACACCTTCCACGGGATGCGCCGCCAGCCAAGCCTTCGCTTTCTCTACAGCCTCGTGCACGGTCTTGCCCGTGGCGTCTTTGTAGAAAATGACAAAGTTTGCGGTCTGACCTTCGAGGTTCATGTATTCCAAAATAACGCCCGGCATAGACGCGCCGGCTTCGTACATGAACAAGGTATTGCCGATATCTTTTTGCGCGGTGGGAATCAGCGACCAACGCGGATCGTCGTAGTGATACAAACGATTGATTGAACGCACGAGCTGGGGAATATCGCGGGTGCCACCGAAGTTGAAGGTATCCGCCATGTAACGGCCGAACGCCTGCATGTTGGCAACCACCGCCGGGTCTTTCATGCGGTGCGGCTTGTCCCCTTCAAAGTAGATGCTGAACTGGTTGGCACCAGAGAACTCGTCCGCAATTTTCTTCGCCGCAACGTTGTATTCGTGCTCCGGGAAGAGAATCGGCGAACCGGGTTTGCTTTCGCCAATCTGGATGGTCCACCCAAAGTAGAACGCCCACGCGGTCAGTAACACGGCACCACCCATGACGACCGTAGCGGCTTTCGGCCCCACCAAAAACACGCCCATGTTGTGCATTAAGCGCGACGGCAGATGCTTGTGTTCTTCTTGCATCGACACGGTGGGCTTGGGCAGCAGCGACATGACCAGCGGCACCAATACGGCCACCGTCACGAGATTGCTGGCACCCCAGAAGGCGCAGTACATGCCCAGTTTGGAAATCATGGGCATGGAGGAAATGGTGAGCACTAACAGCGCGAAAGCGTCGGCCAAAATGCCGAGTGTCGCGGGTAGCAGCAGCTCACCCATCGCGGTACGTACGGCCGCTTCTTGTTCAGCGCCAACCCGGATTTCATCGTAGTAGCGTTCCATCATCTGCACGCAATGGCTGGCCGTGCGAGCCGAGATG
>CAIPNE010000495.1 GCA_903866355.1 uncultured Gammaproteobacteria bacterium | reverse complement strand
TAATTGATGCAAGTGCTTGATTTTTATTGCAGATTGAGTTGGCATGACTCTGGCTTATTCTGTCATCATGCCGGGCAGCGATACACCGGACATGCACAGGAGACAAGCCAGTGTTAATTGACAGTACCGACCAAGCGCGATCCGACCCTGCGCGCCAGGTGACGACCGACTTTCGCGAGGCGATGCGCCGGCTGGCGGCGTCGGTGATGATCGTCTCGACCCGCGATACCGATGGAGCACCCCATGGAATGGTGGCCTCGTCGGTGATTTCAGTTTCCATGGAACCTGCATCCATGCTGATCGCTGTTAACCGCACCGCAGGTATTTACCCGGTGTTGCTGAGATCGAAGGTTTTTTGCATCAACCTGCTCTCTGATGAGCAGAGCGACTTGTTAAAACCGTTTTCCACCACGGCATCGCGGGATCAACGCTTCAAGTCGGATGGCTGGAAAGATGCCTGGACGACCGACAGCGGGCGCCTACCATGGCTGCCCGAGGCCTCCGCATCCATTGAATGCGCGGTTGATCTGGTGACCGACTATGGCACCCACAGCCTCTTTATTGGCCGGGTGCAGCAGGTCCATTGCCCGTCTGCATCCCCGGCCAGCGAGGCTATTATGTTGCCGCTGGTGTGGCTTGCCGGCCAACAGGCTTCACTGTCGATGCAATAGGCGGACCCACCAGATTTGATTCACAACCCGCGCATTTGAAGCGCATTTCTTAAACCAACGAGGAGACTTTCATGAAGCTTGGACTATTTGGCATGCCCCTGCACCCACCAACACGGATGGCCGCGGAAACCTATGAGGAAGACGCAGACCGCATCATCTACGCAGACCACGTCGGATTTGAGGAGGCCTGGATCGGTGAGCACATGTCGTGCACGACCGAGCCCATCGCCTCGCCTCTCATGTTTCTTGCTTCGTTGATCAATCGCACCAAGACCATCCGCTTTGGAACCGGCGTCATTGCCCTGCCAAACCACCATCCCGCAGTGGTCGCTGCCGAAGTGGCGCAGTTTGACCACATGAGCCGCGGCCGCTTGATGTTCGGCATCGGACCTGGCGGACTTGCCAGTGACATGGAGTTGTTTGACGTGCTCGACGGCCCTTACCGCACCGAGCGCATGATGGAATCGATTGACATGATTCTGCAAATGTGGAGTCAGGAGCCGCCTTACCACATCGAGGGCAAACACTGGAAGATCAAGCTGTCCGACACGGTGATGCCGGATTTGGGTGTGGGCTACATTCCCAAGCCCTACCAGCTGCCCCACCCCCCCATCATGATGACAGCGATGTCACCATTCTCCGATAGCGTCAAGACGGCCGGCATGCGCGGCTGGGGCCCCATGAGCGCCAACTTCTGTCCTGAATATGTGATCGCCAGCCATTGGAAAAAGTATGTAGAGGGCTGCGAAGCGGCAGGCCGCCCCGTGAACGGAGAGAACTGGCGGGTGGCGCGCAACTTGGTGATCGCACGCAGCGATTCCGAAGCGCTGGACCGTATGCTGGACCCCAATGGCAGCAATTACTATTACTTCGATTACCTATGGAGGGTCTTGTTGGCTGTAGACTACACAGCGGTCATGAAGGATGACCCCAAGAAGCCCGACGCGCAGATCACTGTAGAAGAGCTGATCAAAAGCATGGTGATCTACGGCTCGCCCAAGACCGTCACCGAAAAGTTGCTGGCATTCCGTGAGCGCACAGGGCCATTCGGTGGCTTGCTGATGGCGTCCATGGATGGAGCCGGTGTCAACCGCTCGCGCGAATGGGAAAGCATGGCGCTTCTGTCCCAGGAAGTGATGCCCGCTATCCGTCGGGCCTTGGGTCGGTAAAACAGGCGCTGGGGCGCTGGGGGCGCGAATCGCCCCCAGCGTGAGCGAGGCGATGTGGGCCCAGGGCTCACCACGTATCGATCGCCGACCCGCGCAGTGCGCCCACCCGCCCAGCGGCCAGACCGCGCACCAGCCAGGCGCGGGTGTTGGCCGGGTCAATCACTGCATCAATTTCCAGGCCGCTGGCCATTGCCAAGGCGCTACCGTTTTCTACCTGCTGCGCCAATAGCTGCGCAAACAGCGCGTCGCGCGCGGCCCCCTCGGCCACAGCCTCCAGTTCTTTCTTAAAGCCCAGGCGCACCGCGCCTTCGAGGCCCATGGCGCCAAACTCGGCGCTGGGCCATGCCACGCTGCACAGCGGTGCGTGAAAGCCGCCAGCCGTCATCGCCATGGCGCCCAGGCCATAGCCCTTGCGCAGCACCACGCTCAAAAACGGTACGCGCAAGTGCGCCGCCGCCACAAACATGCGGCTCACATGACGCACCTGCGCGGTGGCCTCGGTATCAGGCCCCACCATGAAGCCGGGCGTGTCCACCAGGCTGACCAGCGGCAGGCCGTGGGCGTTGCACAGTTGCATAAAGCGCGCGGCCTTGTCCGCCGCGTCGGCGTCAATCGCGCCGCCCAGATGCTGCGGGTTGTTGGCCAGCACGCCCACGGCGCGGCCCTCGATGCGCGCCAGCGCGGTGTGAATGCCTAAGCCAAAGCCGCTGCGCAGCTCCAGCACGCTGCCCTCGTCGGCAATACCGTGCAAGGCGGCGCGCGTGTCATAGACGCGCAGGCGGTTTTCGGGCACCTCGGCGCGCAGCGCCTGCGCGTCGGGCGCCTGCCAGGTGCCTGATGCGCCAGTAAAAAAGCCCAGGTAGTGTTTGGCCGCAGCCACGGCCTGTGCCT
>CAIPNE010000494.1 GCA_903866355.1 uncultured Gammaproteobacteria bacterium | reverse complement strand
GGCTCGGTGCTGGCGTCCGAGGGCTGTTGCACGCTTTAGTAGCGAGCCACAAAGGCTGGGCTACGAGGCACGCCGCGCTGGGGGAGACGCTGATCGCCCACGTGATCGCACCCATTCGTGCAGACGAAGCGCTGGCATGAAGGCCACCCCGTGCTAAAGGATAATCGCTGCACCGCACATCCCGACACCAACTTTAGCAACCTGCGCTGGCGCATGGATTAGCAGCCCGCGTACGTTGTGGACAGGGTCAATTCTTGCGCTCAGGCCCGGTTGACGATCGGGCCCTGACCGGCACATTCTGTTGGGGTGTCCCGCCCCATATCGGCCGGCGGGCGCAGCAGAGGGCTAGCCCATGATGAGCGACCGCCAACGCGAATTTCGGCAAAAATACCAGGCCCAAATAAGCCCCTGGTACAACGGTTATGTCCACATCAGCGTGATGTACGCCGTTGGGCTGGCCGTCATCGGCTGGTGTCTAGCGCACCTGCAATTCGCCACTTGGGAGTGGCTGCTGGTGGTGCCAGTGTTTGTGTTATCCAACGGGTTTGAATGGTGGATCCACAAATTTGTGATGCACCGGCTGGTGGACCGCTTTGCGTTGCGCGCTATCTACGACCGTCACACCCGCCAACACCATCAGTATTTCACCCACCAAGAAATGACCGTGAACTCCGCGCGCGAGTTCCGCATTGTCTTTTTTCCTTGGCGTGCGCTCGTGACGTTTATGGCGCTGGGTGCGCCCTTCGCGCTGCTGCTGGGTTGGTTAATCAATCCTGCCGCCGCCTACATCCTGATGGTGACCATCGTTGGGCAATATTTAATCTATGAGACGTTTCATTACAGCTGTCACGTCCCCGAAAACCGTTGGCTGCGCCACCTGCCGTGCGTCAATACGATCCGCCGGCACCATGCCGCCCATCACCACCACGGGCTGATGATGGAGCGCAACATGAACCTCACCTTTCCTATCGCAGACTGGTTCATGGGCACGAGCGACTTAAACCGCGGCTTGCTGGGCCATCTGTTCAATGGTTATAGCGAGCGTTGGATCAAACCCGAGTTACGGCCGGCGCAAAAACGCGCGTCGGCAGAGGTGGAGCGGTCCACCCCCACCGCCGAGGACTGATTTTCCGCAAGCCAGAGTGCTGTT
The DNA here is from genome assembly GCA_903866355.1 of uncultured Gammaproteobacteria bacterium. Lineage (GTDB taxonomy): Bacteria > Pseudomonadota > Gammaproteobacteria. Next base: position 1,648 of record CAIPNE010000494.1, on the reverse strand, counting down.
TCAAAACATTCGTTAGGGAGAACCATGTTCATGTCAGAGACGCCAGCTGAATTCGATCTCGTCATCCGGGGCGGCCGGATAGTGGATGGCACGCGCATGCCCGCCTACAACGGTGATATCGCCATCAAAGATGGCCGCATCGCAGAACTCGGCCAGGTGCGCGGCCGGGGCCGCCGGGAAATCGACGCGACCGGGCTTATCGTGGCCCCCGGTTTCATCGATGTTCACACCCACCACGACGCCCAATTGAACTGGGACCCCTACGCCTCCCAGTCCTGCTGGCATGGCATCACCAGCATCGTCGTCGCGGCCTGTGGTTTTGGCTTCTCGCCCTGCCGCCCAGAAGACCGCGAACGCGCCATGCGACGCATGACCCGGGTTGAAGCGATCCCCTATGCCGCCATGAAAGAAGGCATGCGGTGGGACTGGGTTAGTCAGCGGGATTATTTGGATTCACTGGAACGCGCGGGTTTGGGCGTGAACGTCGCGAGCTACATTCCGCAATCGCCAATCCGCGCGTGGGTGCTCGGCGAAGAAGACTCGCGTCGCACGGACGTCACACCCGCAGAACTAGAACAAATGAAAGAATTAGTGCGCGATGGCTACCGCGCCGGTGCGCTAGGTTTGTCCACCGATCTCAACCTCATCGATCGCGACTTCGACGGTTCCATGCTGCCCAGTCTCATTGCCAGCGCGGCGGAAACCGAGGCGCTCATTGGCGTTGCACGAGAATTTAACGTGGGTTCCATCGAGGTCACCCCGCAATCACTGCATTTGGGTCCAGACGAAGCGGCGATGCTGGAGCGCTGGGCGGAAATCAGCGGACGGCCGGTGTATTACAACGCGATTCTGCAGGTTCATCACCTGCCGGGTCAGTGGAAAGAAGCGCTACATCGTCTGGAAGACATGAACAAGCGCCATCGCATTTTTGCGTTGGGCAACGCACACCGCATCGAATCCCTGTTCAACTTGGTTGAATACAATTTGTTCGACGACATGCCGGAATGGAACAAAGCGCTGGCTTGCGACATGGAACAGCGGGTCAAAAACCTCCGGGATCCGGCAGTGCGGGCACTGCTGCAGCACGACCTCGATTTTCACACCAACCGGCTATGGGCCGGCAATTGGGAGCGCATGAAGGTATTTGAATCCGCGCAGGCACCCTATCAAGGCCGTTACGTGGGCGAAATTGCCCGTCAGATGGGGATTAAACCGCTCGATGCGTTCTGCGAAATTGCGCTGGGAGAAGAGCTCAAAACGCTATTCCTCATCGAAGACCTGAACAATTCGGAAGACGCCGCGGTGGCCGAAATCATGCTGCATCCGCTGGTCATCCCCGGGCTGTCAGACGGCGGCGCCCATACCCAGTTTTTGTGCCTGGGCAAATATCCCACCGTCATGCTCAGCAAATGGGTGCGCGATGAAGGCGTGCTAAGCCTCGAGGAAGCGCATTGGCGTTTGTCACATATGTGCGCCGCCGCCATCGGCTTGGAAGGGATAGGCACGCTCCAGGTTGGCATGCCGGCGGACATCGTCATTTATGACCTTGAGAAGCTCGCCGTGACACCAGAGGAGCCGGTGTACGAGAACATCATCGGCGGGGGAAAACGGCTCATTCAGAAAGCGGTGGGTTATCGCGCCATTATCG
>CAIPNE010000493.1 GCA_903866355.1 uncultured Gammaproteobacteria bacterium | reverse complement strand
GCATGCAGCTGGATCTGAACGCCGCGCGCGCGGCGCTGAAGACCGTTGCTGATCCGTTGCAACTGTCAGTCGAAGCGGCCGCGTATTCTATTTTTGCGGTCTCCAACGAGACCATGATCAACGCCATCAAGGACATCACGGTCAGCGAGGGTGTAGACCCCAGTGAAGCGGTTATCGTTGCGGGTGGGGGCGCTGCCGGTTTGGGCATCATGCCCATTGCGCGTGAGCTAAATTGTCGGGTGGTGATTATTCCCCGCACTGCCAGCGTACTGTCAGCCTGTGGCATGCAGTTCTCGGACATCCAAGTGGAACACAGCGCCAGCATGCCGACCCGTTCAACGGCGTTCGACCGTGCAACCGTGAACCACGCGCTCGCGGAAATTGATCGGCACTTGGACATTTTTGCCGACCGCTTGGGAAGACGCGGTTTTAACTCACGCCAAACCACGTATCGCGTGGACGCGCATTATGCGGCTCAGGTTTGGGACATCAGCGTGGACTTGCCAGGCGCGCGTATGACGTCGGCGGCGGATGTCGATCTGTTGGTGAACACCTTCCACGCCAACCATCGCCGCATTTTCAGCGTAGATGATCCGGCTAGCCCCATCGAGTTTTTGAACTGGACCGGCCGGCTGTCCATCGCGCTGCCACAACTAACGTCTAGCGCTGAGGTGGCCCCACTAACCCCCAGCACCCCCAGCCATATTGGGCTACGCAGTGCGCTGTTTGATCTCGACGACCGCCAGGATGCGCGCGTTTATCGGGGCGCGGCCCTGCTGCCGGGCGCGGTCATTGACGGGCCTGCGATCATTGAAGAGGCGACCACTACCCTCGTGCTGCCGCCCGGGACCCGCGCGACGTTGTCGCCTGCGGGAAGTTTTGTTGCAGAATTTCTGCCGAGGTCGTTGTGATGAAAACGGAACTCCCTACGCCGACGCCGCCACGCGCGGACGCACTCTCACCCATGCTGCTGGCGGTGCTGGCGAACCGTTTTGACGGTGTGGTGCGCGAAATGACGAACACGATGCTGCGTACCGGCCGCTCAGCGGTCATCAACAGCGCGCGTGATTTTTCCTGCGGTATCACCACCGCGGACAACGAATTATTCGCAACCGCCGAGGGCTTGCCGGCGCACACCTATGGCCTGAATTTGCAGACCGCAACGATGTGCGCCTACCACGACGATATTGCGGAGGGCGACGCTTATCTCCATAACGACCCCTACAGTGGTAACTCGCATCCCGCGGACCATACGCTCATCGTTCCTGTGTTCTGGGAAGGCGAGCATTTGTTTAATGTCTGCGCCAAAGCGCATCAGGCCGATATTGGTAATAGCCTTCCCACGACTTATCACGCCGCGGCCAAGGACGTGTACGAGGAGGGTGCGCTGATTTTTCCTGCGGTGCGTGTGCAGCGTGGCTATGAGACTAACCAAGATATTATTCGGATGTGTCGGCGCCGAATTCGCGTGCCCGACTACTGGTACGGCGACTTTCTGGCGATGCTGGGATCGGTGCGCACAGGCGAGGCACGCATCCGCGATATTTTTAAAAAATATGGCGTGCCGACGATCAAGCGTTTCGTCACGCAGTG
>CAIPNE010000492.1 GCA_903866355.1 uncultured Gammaproteobacteria bacterium | reverse complement strand
GGCGGGTGGCCACAGCCCACGCACTCAGCGCGTGACTAAGCCATAGCGCTGCATTTTTCGATACAGCGTGCTGCGTGAGATGCCGAGTCGGCGCGCGACTTCGGACAGATTGCTGCCGTAGCGAGTGAGCGCGACCTCGATGGCGCTGCGTTCTAGGGCGCTGATCGGCAGTGGTGCCGGCGCGCTCGCGCTGGTTGCCGCGGGCAGCTGGCGGAGAAAATCTGCCGGGAGATCCTGCGTGCTAAGTAACTCTTGTTCGCTCAAGACATACAGACTTTCCAAACGCGCACGCAGCTCGCGCACGTTACCCGGCCAGTGCGCCCTGCCGAAGGCGGCGAGCAACTCCGGGCCAGCTTGGCGTGCGCCCAGTCCGTGGGCCACCTGAATTTGTGCCAATAGCTGATGCACGATCGCGGGTAGGTCTTCGAGGTGGTCGCGCAGAGCGGGTAGCTGCAGGGTTAAAACTTGGAGGTGGTCTAAAAAATCTTGCCGTAAGCGACCTTGTGCGACCTCACTGGCTAAATCGCGATGGCTGGCGGCGATGAGGCGAACCCGCACCGAGCGCTCCCGATGACTGCCAACGCGCACCAGCAGGTTTTTTTGTGCGACGTGCAGCACCCCAGCTTGGACCTCCAAGGGGAGCTCACTGAAGTCTGTGAGTAACAAGGTGCCGCCGTCGGCTTGTTCAAATTTGCCAGCGCGACTGCTCGCGACCGCCCCCATAAAAGCCCCGCATTCTTCGCCAAAAAGTTCGCTGGCTGCCAGTTCACGGCTGAGTTGGGCGCAGTTGACCACGACCCAGGGCCCGCTAGCACTGGCGGATGCCTGATGGATGCTGCGTGCCCACAATGTTTTGCCCACACCGGTCTCGCCCAGCAGCAAGACCGGTGCGGCCGCCCGTGCGACGCGTGCCGCCTGACGCTTCATTTCCACTATCAGCGGGTGCGTTCCGGCGATGCTGGGGAACGGATCTGGCGCGACCACGCTGCCGCGTGCCGCCAAGCGGGGTGCTCCGCGCGCGGCTTCTAGCACCAGCAGGCCGCCATCCCATGGGCGACCGCGCCCGGCATAGGATTCCAAGCCGACGGCGCGCACGCCCGGCGGCAAGACGGCAGTGCAGTGCGCCAGCGTCGGCTCGCTGTCTACCCTGAGGAAGGGGCGCCCGGGTTCCAGTGGCGTGTGGTCGCGCCCATCCCGGAACAGCGTGCGCGCGAGCGTATTGGCGCTCACCACACGACCTTTGTGGTCTAACAGCACCGCGGCCTGATGGGGCCAGCGCGAGGCCTGTAATTGGTACCAATGGAGTAGCTGCACGGCGCGTGCGAGCTCGCGAGAGCGCAGGGTTTCTTCAATCTGATGGGCCGCAGTCACGGCCAAGGCGAGACAGTGTTGTTGATGGCTGTCGCCAAAACTGGTGACGTCCACCACCCCGACCAAGTGCCCATCCACGTGATCGCGCACGGGCGCGGCCGAGCAGCTCCAGATTTTTGCCACCGAGAGCAGGTGTTCGGCGCTGTGTACCTCCGCTGGGCTGTTGAGTGCGATCGCGGTGCCGATGGCGTTGGTGCCGCCGCTCAACTCGCTCCAGTGGTAGCCCGGGCTTAGGCAGTCGCGAGCGCCCCGGTCTACCACCACCGGACTGCCGCACACATCCAACAATGTGCCGGTGGCGTCCGCGATCACTAGACAACTTTGGGTGTCGGCCAAAATATCACCCAGCACCTGCCAGGTATTTTGAAAGGCATGTAGCAGTTCCCGGTTGCTGTCGCGCAACTGCTCCAAGGCGGGCTCGGCGCCATGCAGCGTGGGACGTTGGGCCACGGGCTCCACGCCCATCGATAAGCACCGTTTCCAAGAGTCGCGGATAAAATCGCGCACGCTGGGATCGATGACGCCGCCGTGTTCGACCAACGCCACCCACGCCCGCTCGACTTGTTTACGGTAAACCCGGTCGGCGTCGCGCGGGGTTCGACCAAAGCTATAAATATCCATGGGGGAGAGGGTGCCGGGTGCTGTGTTGGGTCGGCCGTTGGCGGGCCTACGTGGGGAGGTCTAAGTGTCTCAGAATGAGACAATCAACGCCAAGCACACCGATTGAATCCACAAAACGCCGTGCTTTCCTTTACCAAGGCTCGAAATTTCCCGGTCGCAGTAGCATGCTTCCCAGTGAGATCACACCAAATAGAGGGTGCGCCGCCTGATCGCAGGCGCGCCACGTAGAAATTTCGAGGAGAAGACGATGGAAGTAGGCGCGTTTTATCTGCCGTCCGTGGGCACCAAAGAAGAAATTCTCAAGGGCATGGCCGGCAAGCGGACCGATTTATACCAGCGGATGCTGAAAGAAATCGGTGAGCAGGTCGTGTACATGGATGGTCAGGGCTACTACGGCGCTGGCTTTACGGAGCATCACTTTCACATTGAGGGCGAGGAAGTCTCGACCAACCCCGTGATCCTCGACCTGTACTTTGGCATGCTCACCAAGAACATGAAGTTTGGCCAGCTCGGCAATGTGCTGCCTTCGCAGAACCCCATCAATCTGGCCGAGAACATTGCGATGGTCTCCCAGATGCTGCAGGGCCGGACTTTTGCCGGCTTTGCGCGTGGCTACCAGCCGCGCTGGGTGAACGTGCTGGGTCAGCAGGTAGGTCTGCAAGAGCCCGGCGAAGGGGCCGATTACGAAGAACTCAAGCGCTCGCTGTTTGAAGAGCATTTTGAAATTCTGCTCAAGGCTTGGACCCACGACACCTTCAGTTTCCAAGGCAAACACTGGCAGATCCCGGGCAAGCCCATCAAGTGGCTGGCGCACGAAGTGGCCGCGAAGTACGGTCAGGGTCTGAACGAGAACAACGACATTGTGGAAATTGGCATTGCCCCGCCCACCTACAATAAACAGGTGCCGGATATGTTTATGCCGTTCGCCACCTCTGAGCGTTCGATCGCTTGGGGCATGGAACGTGGCATCGTGCCGGTGACCATCATGACGCACCCCGACGTCGTGAAGGGCCACTTTGAAGCGGGTCAGCGCGCGGGTCAAAAAGCGGGCAGGGATCTGAAATACGGTCAGGGAATGGCCATGAGCCGCGAATTAATCGTGGCTGATACCGATGCCGAAGCCGAAGCCATTGCGCGCGAAGCGGGTGCGTTCATTTGGAACAACTTCTTTGTGCCGTTCGGCTTTAACGCCGCCATTGCCGGCCCGGGAGAAGGTCCGTTCGACATGCCGCCCACCTTCGAAACACTGTCCGAGCGGGGTCTCGTGATCCACGGCAGCCCCGATACCGTGAAGCGCAAGCTAGAGAAGTTGTTTAAGGAACTGCCAGTCGACTACTTCTGGATGTTCATCTACAACCACATGCCGCACGCGCAGGCCATGAAGAGTCTGGAACTGCTAACCGAGAAAGTGTGGCCGGCGTTCACCGACACCATCGGTAACGGCCCTCGGCCAGCGAAGCGCTAAAGCG
>CAIPNE010000491.1 GCA_903866355.1 uncultured Gammaproteobacteria bacterium | reverse complement strand
CTGGTAGCCTTAAGCGCCGCCGTACGCGATATCGCCGCAGATGCCAGCGTTCGTGTGGTCGTCATCGCCAGCACCGGCCGGGCGTTCAGCACCGGGCACTGCCTAAAAGAACTGCGCGCCCACCCCCATGCCGACTATTACCATGCGGTGTTGGCGCGGTGTTCGGCGCTGATGCAAACCATCGTCACACTGCCCCAGCCGGTGATCGCCAAAGTGCAGGGCATCGCGACGGCCGCGGGCTGCCAACTCGTGGCCAGCTGCGATCTCGCTATAGCGTCCAACGAAGCGCGGTTTGCCACCTCAGGCATCAATTATGGTCTGTTCTGCGCCACCCCCGGGGTGGCCTTGGCACGCACCGTAGCGCGCAAACACGCCTTGGAAATGCTCTACACCGGTGATTTTATTTCGGCCGCCACTGCCGCCGAGATTGGGCTTATCAATCGCGCCGTAGCCGCCAGCGCTCTCGACGCGGAGGTCGATCGCCTGGCACGTAAAATCGCAGCCCAATCGGCTTACGCCATCCAACTGGGTAAAGCGTCGTTCAACGCGCAGATCGACTTATCCCTCGGCGCGGCCTACCGTGCCGCCTCTGCAGACTTAGCCCGCAACCTGCTAGCGGAAGATGGCGTAGAAGGCCTCAATGCCTTTTTTGACAAGCGCACCCCACACTACCGCCAATAATTTTCACCTCACTGTGCACATCGGAGCGCTGAATGACCCCCGGTAATATTTACGAAGAAGGCCTCGACGCGGTCGCCGCCAATCGCGTCTCTTTATCGCCGCTATCGTTTCTCGAGCGCGCCGCCTCGGTGTACCCCGAGCGCGTGTCGGTGATCCACAACGAGCGCCGTTACACTTGGGCGGAAACTTTTACACGCGCGCGCCGGCTTGCTTCGGCATTGCAACAACGTGGCATTGGGCTGGGCGATACCGTGGCAATAGTCGCCACCAATATCCCCGCGTTTTACGAAGCCCTGTTCGGGGTGCCTGCCAGCGGCGCGGTCATCAACCCGATCAATATCCGCCTCGACGCCCAAGCCATGGCCTTTAGCCTCGACCCTGGAGAAGCGCAGGTGGTGTTTGTCGACACCGAGTTCGCGGCCGTCATGCGTCAGGCGTTAACGCTGTGTAAGGCCCGCCCCTTGGTGATCGACATTGCGGATCCCGAAGCACCCTGCCACGAACGACTGGGCGATCTTGAATACGAGGACCTGCTGGCCGAGGGCGATCCCAACGGCGCTTGGATTTTGCCGCAAGACGAGTGGCAGGCGCTCGCGCTGTGTTACACCTCGGGCACCACGGGCAATCCTAAAGGGGTGGTGTATCACCATCGTGGTGCCTACCTAAACGCGGTGGGCAACGCGCTCTCGTGGAGCATGCCACTCAACCCCGTGTACCTCTGGACGCTGCCACTTTTTCATTGCTGCGGTTGGTGTTTTCCTTGGACCTTGGCCATGCAGGGTGGCACCAACGTGTGCTTGCGCCGCATCACGGCGGCCAGTATTTATGCCGGCATTCGCGACCACGGTGTATCCCATTTTTGCGGCGCGCCCATCGTGCT
>CAIPNE010000490.1 GCA_903866355.1 uncultured Gammaproteobacteria bacterium | reverse complement strand
GCCCGTTCTGTATCAAGGTGCGCCAAGAACTACGCCGGCGGGGGCTGACTATCGAGCGGCGCGACGCACAGCATTCGCCGGTCGATCGCGCGGCACTCGCGGCTGGCGGCGGCCGCATCAAGGTGCCCTGCCTGAAGATTTCCACCCCCGAGGGCACGCAATGGCTGTACGAATCCACGCACATCATTGCCTGGCTGCAGCAGCACTTTCCCCTGCCCGAGCGCGTTGAATAGCAGCGCCGGGGTGTCACAGCGGGTCGTTGCCGAGCGCTTGTGCAAGCCAGACGCAGCCCCGCTGGTGCGGGCGGGTGCTATCCCCCAAAGATCCCCCTAGCCGGCGCCAAGGCCGGCCTCTACACTCGCCTTCATTCCTCTTCCATGAGCTGTGATCGCCTATGACCTACCGACTAGGCGTTGATGTGGGTGGTACGTTTACTGACGTGCTGCTGATCAACGAAGCCACGAGTGAATTCCATACCGCCAAGGTACCTTCCACGCCGGCCGATTCCTCGCTGGGGGTATTGCACGGCATCGAGCGGGTCTGTGCGCAGGCAGGGGTTGACCCCAACGCCATCACGCAGGTGCTGCACGGTACGACGGTTGCCACTAACACGATGCTCACCGGCACCGGTGCGCGGGTGGGTTTGGTCACGACCAAAGGCTACGCGCAGGTGTTGCAAATCGCGCGCTCCTTCGTGCCGGGTGGGCTAGGTGGTTGGGTGGTTTATCAAAAATCAGAGCCCATGGCGCCGCTGGAACTCACTATCGAAGCCGATGAACGTATCAGCGCGCAGGGCGACATTATTCGGGCGCTCGATGAGGCGGCGCTGCGGATGGCCTTGGCCAGCTTGCGCGAGCGCGACATTGAGGCGCTCACCGTGTGCCTCATCAATTCTTTTACCAATAGCGTGCACGAGGAGCGTATTCGGGCGATTGCCGCGGTGGTCATGCCCGGTGTGCCGGTGTCTATTTCTAGCGAAATCATGCCCGAAATGCAGGAATACGAGCGCACCGTGACCACGGTGGCCAATTCCTACGTGCGCCCCAAAGTTGAGCGCTATGTGCACAATCTACAGCGCGAAATTGTCGAGCGCATGCCCCACGCTCGCTTGCGAATATTGCGCTCGGATGGCGGGCTGGCAGCCAGCGAGGCGGCCGCCAGTTACCCGGTAAAATTACTGATGAGCGGGCCGGCCGGCGGGGTGACGGGTGCGTTGTGGATTGCGGCCAGTGCGGGCTTTCCTAATCTTTTGACGCTGGACATGGGCGGCACCTCCACGGATGTGGCGCTGGTGCAAAATGGTGAAGCGCGGGTGCGCCGCGAGACCACGGTGGGCGATGTGACCGTGCGTTCCTCCTCCCTAGATGTCCGCACCGTGGGTGCCGGCGGCGGTTCCATTGCGCACGTGCCGGCGCTCACGCGGGCCTTGCGGGTAGGCCCACAAAGTGCGGGCGCAGAACCTGGCCCTGCAGCCTACGGCCGTGGCGGGGTGTTACCGACGGTCACGGATGCCAGCGTGGTGTTGGGTTATTTGCCCACGGTGGCGCGTCTGGGTGGTGAGATGCCGCTGGCGCTGGCGCTCGCCACCGCTGCGGTCCAGCAGGTGGCGGATGCACTGGGTTTACCGCTGCTGCGCGCTGCGGAAGGCATTTATAAGATCGTCAACGAAAACATGTACGGCGCGTTGCGCTTGGTCTCGGTAGAGCAAGGCTACGATCCGCGCGATTTTGCGCTGATGGCTTTTGGTGGTGCGGGGCCGCTGCACGCCAATGCGCTGGGCCGCTTAACGGGCGCCTGGCCGGTCATTATTCCCCCCGGACCCGGTGTGTTATGCGCCTACGGCGATGCCACCACGGCGGTGCGCGAGGAAATTTCGCGCACCTATGTGCGGCGCTTTGCTGCTGCCCCGGCGCTGGAACTGCATACCGCGCTCAGCGATCTGGCGGCGGCGGGTGCGCGTGCGCTAGATGCCGAGGGCGTGCCCCGGCACGAGCAGCGCACGCGCTTTGAAGTGGATGTGCGTTATCACGGGCAGGGTCTGCTGTTGCCGATCACGCTCGAGCTATCCGAACTATTGCCCGGTTTTCCGCAACTGGCGGCGCGCTTTGACGCGCAACACCTCCAATTGTTCACCTTTACGCTGGAAGTGCCCCACGAATTTGTGAATCTGCGGGCCATTGTGCAGGGCGTGCCGCCCGTGATTGCGGCACGTCAGATCGCGAGTGGCGGTGCGGATCCCAGTGCGGCGGCCTACGCCACCCAGCGGGTGCACATCGAGGGCGCGGACCGCGATGC
>CAIPNE010000489.1 GCA_903866355.1 uncultured Gammaproteobacteria bacterium | reverse complement strand
TGAGTAAGCGGGCGTGCGGTGATCAAATCGTTCAACTGCATGGCAAGCTGCACACGCAATCGGCGTTCATCCGAATCAGCGAAACCCAGATCGGCGAATACATTGCCACTGCCGGCATCCACCGCATCCGGTTTGCCGGGCCGCGCTGTTGCCACGCGCCGCGTTGCCTTGCCGGTAACTTTATTGGCCATAACGAACCTCTTGATGTGCGCACCGCTATCAAGACGCAACTATACCGTATTAGGTATATTTGTCTTGTCATCTTGAAATCACAAAATGTGATCTCAAGTTTTCGGCCTCTTCAGCAATGAGCTGAAACACCTCCTGCGCGAAAAAGGCCGCGCCGTCCGCAATCGGAAAACAAAACCTATCCGGTGCCCCATCCTGGTGGAAGTCCCCTTGAAGCCGCCCCGAAGGATGACGCCGAGATCCATGGCGTGGTGGTGGGGTTGGTGAGGAAATGCTGATGCCAAAAATGATATCATTATGATATCTTTTTGAGACATCCCAAGCTGGAGCCCCGCCCATGCCCGCGAAACCAAGTGCATCCCGCAGCAAATCCTCGACTGCCGAAGGGATCCTGCTGCGTTACCGAGACACCGACACGCCGTACGGCGTCACCCGCAAGACCGCAAACCAACTCGCCAAAACACTGGGCCTCACCGAAACCCAGGTCATCCACGCCGCCCTTGCGCATTTCGCACGGCAGAATCTGCCCCGCTATGAAGCTGACACCGGCCCGCTGACCAAGGAACAACAGGAAACCATCCACGAAATGCAGCCCTCGGGGCGCATGACTGTCAAAGAAAGTCTGTTCTGATGGCTTCACCGTCGCCGCGCTGGTTTGCCGGACCGCGAGCCGGCGACATCGTATGGTGTCGATTTCCACAACGGGGACTACCTGGCCCGGGCCCCAAGCCGCGCCCCGCGCTTGTCCTGCGGGTGGGCGAACATGCAGGTCATACCGTTGTCGAGGTGTGCTACGGCACCAGCCAGAAAACGGATCAACTTTATGCCGGAGAATTCGCCATCACCCCCGCCGATGACGCTGCATTCACCGCAGCCGGGTTGAGCTATCCAACCAAATTCAATCTTGGCGAAACTTTCGAGCTGGATTTTAATGATCAATGGTTTGCGATTGCACCTGGTGCCCCTCACGGCCAGACCCCGAAACTGGGTTTACTGCACCCAAGCCTGATACGTCGGGCCGCAGCGGCCGCCCGTGCCGCGAAAAAAAGTTGAGCGAACTACAGCCCATCCCGCAGAAAATTCCTTCAGAACACCCCCCCCGCAATTGCTACCCCGCGTTGACACTGCACCGGCCATGCTCTAACTTGCCTGCAGTCTGCAGCACTTAATAAATCGAATAATCGATCTGCACGCGGAGGAGTCCCATGAACACTAAAGCCATCACCACGGCCTGTCTTCTGGCGGCCGGCGTCATTGCATTTGCACCGGTCAGCGCCATTGCGCAGGCCTACCCGGCCAAACCGATCCGCATGATCGTGCCCTTCCCGCCGGGTGGCGGCGTCGACATCATCGGGCGTCTGGTCGGCAAAGGCATGGCGGATCGCATGGGCCAGC
>CAIPNE010000488.1 GCA_903866355.1 uncultured Gammaproteobacteria bacterium | reverse complement strand
GCCATCTCACGTGAGAATCCTGTCCCCGACTTCTGGGTGTCCCCGGAACCGTCCCCCAACCCGCCTCTAGGGTTTGGCTTCGGCCCACATACCTGTTCGGGCGGCCCCCTCGCAAAACGGGCGCTACGCATAGCGTTAAAGGAGTTGTTCGCGCGTTATTCCGGATTTGAAGTTCTCGGCAAACCCGAAACGACCCAAGCGGATTTCGTGTGCGGCTTGAAGCGTTTTCCGATTTGCTTAATCAGACGCGAAGCAGCACCGGCGACAGCAAGCGCGTAAACACGGACCGCCGCCCCTGCAAGGGTTGTATTAAGTCACGCGCACTGCCCGGCTTTACTGCGCCTAAAAAGGCGTTAACGGCCAAGCTGCACTGTCACGGTAGCTGCGTGAAAATGCAGCTTGAACATAAACGCCAGCGTGGCGCCGGTTTTAGTCGCCCGCCACGAGATGGATAACTTGGCGCTGGGTCACTGCGTGTTCCAACGCCTCACGAAGGTGCTCGCCAGCCGACACTGGCGATAAATAGCGGCCCTCAAAGCTCAGCTCAAGGGCGTCGCTGTCAAATGGGTAAGGGTTCAAGGCATAGACACCAGCCGCGACCGGTTTAATGGTTATCTCGGTATCTTCGGTAGCGCTCAGTGGAATATGCGAGAAGCAACTTTCTACGCGCGCCCCTTCGGGGACACAGTTGAAATACAAGGCCAACGTATCGAAAAACTGCAGCTGCTTATAATTCTGAAACAGATGCGCTTCTTCTACCCACGCGGCAGTTTCTGCATCCGCTTTTAGTGCTGCTTTAAGTTGCTCCTGTCTTGCCAGCTCACCGGTTAGCATGTGATCAGCCACCGTCCGGTTATTGTCTGCAAGATTATTAAGAAGAACCTTATCGGACATGCCGTAGCGGCCGTTATACAAGCCCCAGCTGTGCATGCTCGACAATAGTTCGCAATACGGATGGGTAGCGCCGTTGAAATCTGGAGACGCTTTGCTGGTGACAACGAGCTGGGCGAACGGCGTTTGCACGAGGTTGTAGGGCAGTCCGGTTGCCGGGTCACGTAAGGCCATCTGATCCAAAGCCTTCCAGCCAGCATCGTGATTGGCAACCACATGAAGCACCTGCGCCCGTGGGGCAATGGGCTCAAACAATGCGTTGCCAAAATGCTCAGCAAACTGCGCCGCCAGTACGGTGTGCTGATCCATCGTGATGATGAAATAAGCATTATTTTCCGCCGCCATTTGTACAATCATGGAACTCTCCTTTTGGTTGCGACTACTGCGCCACGTAGCCGCCATCGACCGATAATATCGAACCCACCACAAAACTTGCTTGGTCCGAACACAGCCACAAAACCGCGCTGGCGATCTCGTTGGGTTGTCCCATTCGACCAATGGGCTCACGCTCTGTGATGGCAGCCACGATTTCAGGCTGCAGCGCGATGATTTTGTCCACCAAAGGCGTTTGTACTGGCCCTGGACACACGGCGTTGATGCGAATGCCGGCTTGCGCGTACTCGATGGCCGCCGTTTTAGTGAGACCGACCACCCCGTGCTTGGCCGCCGAGTAGGCCGGCATGCCTTTTGATCCCACGAGACCAAAATTTGAGGCGTTGTTGACGATTGCGCCGCCGCCCTGTTTTAACATCTGCGCTATTTCGTATTTCAGGCACAACCAAACCCCTTTGAGGTTGGCCCCGATGATACGGTCCCAATTTTCCTCTGAGCATTGTGCTGTTGGGCTCAGGTCGCCTTGAATGCCGGCATTATTGAACGCGCAATCAAGCCGTCCAAATTTAGCGACGGTCGCCTTCACCAGCGCGTCCACTTCGCTGCTTTTCGACACATCAGCTAATACGAAAAATCCGGCGCCAGCCAAGCGTTCCATCAGAGCCACGGTTTCTTCCCCGCCCGTGCGATCAACATCAGCCACCACAACATTAGCCCCGGCCTGTGCGAAAGCGAGCGCCGTCGCCCGCCCAATGCCTGATCCACCGCCGGTGATTAACGCCGTTTTTCCCGTCATAGAATGGATCACGCTGGACACCTCAGATCTGAAATTGTTAACGAGACTGACTATTCGTAGGGAACAAATCTGTCGGCCTCGATCATATTAAGGAGTGCGGGATTCTTATACATCTCAACCAGATTAGAGATCTCTACCAGCGATAATGCCAAGTTGCAGAAGTTCTGGGCATCCGCTGGCATCTCAGCGTAAGGGTACTGATTGAGATAAACGATGATGTCCTCGAGCTGCTTAGACATCTCGCCATGAAACTCAATGATATCTGCCATCGGGGTCGCAATGCGCTTGGCGATCCGTTCACGCTCGGTCGGCAACGACCATGCTTGGTAGGATTCTAAAGAACGGAAAGGTGCGGGTAAGGTTTGCTTGCTCATGGACGGGACATCTCCCGCTCGATCACCTCGTGGAAATGTCGGATGGTAATTTCTTCATCCTGCATCACCATCTCCGAGCGGGCTCGCGAGGCCAGTCCTTGTTGAATTTTTTCGTGCTGGAAGGCGTCTTCCATTAGGGTGTCGCGCAGACGTCCAATAGTCCACTCCTGAGCGAGGCGTTGACCAACGTTCTCGGCCGCAGGGAAATGATAGCGCATCTCCCAAATGCACCGATCTACCGCGAGCGGCCAGAAATTATAAGTCATGAAAAAATCACCTGATGGCCCGGTGAATAACAGTAGCGCCATGTTTGGGAAGATGAGATACCAATCAAAATCGCCAAGGCGCTGCGTAAACCGCACGTTTGAGAGCGCACGATCCATGCGGTTCAGTAGTGCTTCGGTAGGCAGTGCCCGATGCTCCGGGTTGTACTCGCAAGACCAGACACTGTGGTTGTTGTATAGATTGACGTTCGAGAAACGACAGTACTTGTTGTC
>CAIPNE010000487.1 GCA_903866355.1 uncultured Gammaproteobacteria bacterium | reverse complement strand
GCGCGTTCATGGTCAGTGTGGCTATGTGGTCAGCGATGACCACCTTGAGTTGGGTGAAGTCGTCCATGGGTGTTCCTGGCGGTTGGGTTGCGCCTGAGTCTAAGGTCCGCACCCTGGAACTCGCGCCGCGTTCAGCGCAGACCTGCTATTGCAGCGGGCGCATATCAATGCATTCAATGTTGAACACCACGCGGTTGTTGCCACAGATGCTGGCGCTGGCGTGCTGGTCCTTGACGTCCTGCGGCGAGGCCCAAGCCGCCTTGACGACTTCGTCGTACCAACTGTGCAGCGGACCGCGCGCATCACCGCAGCCGGGTCGGTCCCAAAAATTCTTAAGACTGCTCTTGGCGAAGACCCTCGTTCGAACCAGTTTCTCCCATTTTGGGAGCAGTTTCAACTGCAGTTACATGGCTCCTCGCGCAGACGCGGCGCAATGCGCCAAGCCGCTACGGCGTGTCCATCCTGACCTCCTAGGTGCCCACCAAATTCAGGTAAACCGAGTAATTTGCCGTGCTGCAAATGTCGCCCCTTACTCCCACTCCATTGTCAATAGCCTTGTCCAATTGAACGACCTTGAGAGCGAAAGAACGTTGCTGCGAGGTAAACAACTATCGCCGTTACCGTCGCCGATACCGTCAAATTTGCAACCATCTTTTGCCACTCACGGGCGCCGACTCAGACCGTCCCGACGTGCCGGGGTGCTGTAGGTCCATCCGGCGCCCTTTTTCGGCTACTTTGACGGTATGACGCGCGTTGCCGAGCAGGAGCCTGACGGTATCGCCAGTACACGGGCCCATCGATACCGTCCGACCACCGCCGCACCACCCTGCCGCTGCCGTTTATTGCAGCCACCGCCTCAACTTCGAGGCGCATAATTCATTTGCCAGCCTCACCGACTGGCCGCCGATTTCTTCATTGCGGGGCGTCATCCGCTAACGTCGCGCTGCCGAGCACCTCCCCGCCTCGCCCTGCCGACTTCAACCGGCACGCGGGGCATCAGGAGATCGACGTGGCAACACCCAAAATCCGACCGCTTCAGGTCGGCGACATTTGCATCACGGTCAACAGCAAGTACCCCGGCATCAACAACGGCGTGATGGTGACCATCATCGCCATTGAGCCGAACCACATTGACAACAAAGGGGTCCTGCACCCCTACGTCATCAGGCGGGTGGATGGCCAGGCATTGGGCATCGTCACACGCGCAAACAAGCAGTTGGTGTGGGGCAAGTTGCTGGAGGCCAATTGCACGGCCGAGCGCCTTCAGCGCCTGCCTGATCCACCTGATGAGGTCGACCACCAGGTTGCGATGATGCTGGCCTTGGAAGCGGCGCTGGTGAAAATGCTCGAGGCCAAGGAAAAGCAGGAGCAGGAGGTGGCGCCATGACCAGGAGGACCGAGGAGCAGTGGGTCGAGGAGGTCGCTGAGGAGTTCGGTCGCGAGCCCGACGCCCAGGAACTGCACGACTGGATGACCCGGGACCGCAAGCCAGTGTCAGCAGGCAGCCGGAAACGGCTGCAGAAGGCGCTGGCGACCAAGATGGTGCCGTTGGGGTTCGACCCGATCGCGGGCGCCATCGAGAGCCATCCCGGGCTCACCAGGGAGCGTGCCGAGACGGAAGCCAGGTCGGCCAGGTTCTGACGATCATCGTTGGGTTGGTGCGGGTGGCTGGAATGCAGCGGGTCCGGTCGTTCACCACCGGTCACTGGACTCACGCTGACGGCCATCTGCAGTCACTGGCGAATGACGGCTTCCGAGGAGCCAAATTACGGTCAGAAGGTCAAATTTTTTTGCCGAATTGATGGTCTTCAACGCCGCGATTGCAGTCTTAGGGATGCGTTACTAATCGATCCAAAGCTGCACTTGATGTGCAAGTATCGACAGGCAGTATTGTTGTAAATGGTTCGTCAAGCGAGCACCTGTGATTGGGCACGCAGCGACCGCCACGCAGGCACTGGTCAAATATCTCACACCGCCAACATATTGATCCAGTTGTGTCGTTTGGCAATCAGG
>CAIPNE010000486.1 GCA_903866355.1 uncultured Gammaproteobacteria bacterium | reverse complement strand
GCTCGACGTCAGGGATTTCGCTCCCCGCGGCGTACCAGATGGCGCCGGTGACCATTTCTATTTGTGGTGTGTGTGACATTTCCCTAGCGCTCCCCGATAGCTATTCCACTCGTGTACGATGCGAGCCTTCCCGCTGTCAAGCCTGTAACCAAAGGAGCCTGCGCGCAAGCCCTATGACTGCCGACAACCCACTGCTCATTTTGGAACATCCAACCCTCGGTGACCTGCCGGCGCGGCGGGTGTTGGCCTGTATTTTTGCGCTGACTGGCGAGGGGAAAATTTTACATTTTCACCGCGAGCAAACCAGCACCGACATCGACACGGACCCGCATCGCTACCGGTTGACCACGACGCCAGCGGACGAGAGTCGCGCTCGCTGCTGCATTATCCCCCCCACGGTGCTGGCTTTTAGGAGCCCTAAGACGTCATGAGTATCACCGAGTTGAGTCCCGCGCAGGCACAGCAGCGCTTGCTCGACGAACCCACCCTGACCTATGTGGACGTGCGCACCGTGAGCGAATTCGCGCAAGGTCGCCCGTTGTGTCGGGCGATCAACGTGCCGGTGGCGTTCAGTGTGCCTCTCAGCGGGGAATTCTTCCCCAATAAAGATTTCGCGACCATCGTGCAAACTATTTTGGGCGAGGTGCCTGCGGTCCTAGTGGGCGCCAGCACGGATGCGCGGGCCACGCAGGCGGCCGAGTTATTGGCGGCGGCCGGTGTTGCTGGCGTGGCGGTGGTCACCGGCGGCATGGAAGGTTGGCGCACCGCACTGCTCCCAACGACCCGCGATAACCGCGCGGGCGTGAGTTATGTGTCGTTGCTCATGCGGGTGCGACGTCCCGAGAAAGCCGATGCGCCCGTCAAAGCGGGTCACTGAGCGGCACGTTGGCGGCTTTTTATGTGCTCAATAACCAACTGGTACTAGCGCCATCGATCACGGCGCGCCGGTTGGGCGTGACTGACCGGCCGCACGCTGAGGCGCTCGCGCTCGCCCCACCGGGCTGGCACCCATGACGACACCCGTTGAGGTTCTGCGCGAGGTTTTCGGCTACACCGAATTTCGCGGCGCCCAGCATGACATCGTGGATCACATCTGCGCCGGGGGCGATGCGCTGGTGCTCATGCCTACCGGCGGGGGCAAAAGTCTGTGCTACCAGTTGCCGGCCATCGTGCGGCAGCGGCGGGGCAAGGGCGTGAGCGTGGTGGTTTCACCGCTCATCGCGCTGATGCACGATCAAGTGAGCGCGCTGGGTGAACTGGGCATTGCTGCCGCGTTTCTAAATTCCACGCTGGACGCGGCCGCGGCCCGGGCTATCGAGCGCGAACTGATGACGGGCGAAATCACGCTCCTCTATGCCGCCCCGGAACGCATTTTAACGTCTCGCTTTCTGACCATGCTGGATACGCTCTACGCCCGTGGACAGTTGGCGCTGTTTGCGATCGACGAAGCCCACTGCGTGAGTCAGTGGGGGCACGATTTCCGAGAAGACTATCTGGGGTTGGGCGTGCTCCACGAGCGCTACGCCCGCGTGCCCCGGGTGGCATTGACGGCAACCGCCGATCAACACACCCGCACCGACATTCTCGAGCGGCTCCAGTTGGAACGGGCGCGGCTGTTCGTCACCAGCTTCGACCGTCCTAATATTCGCTACACCATCGTGGAGAAGCTCGATCCGCGCCGCCAGCTTTTGCGCTTCATTCGTAGCGAGCATCCGGGCGAAGCCGGCATCGTG
>CAIPNE010000485.1 GCA_903866355.1 uncultured Gammaproteobacteria bacterium | reverse complement strand
GTGTAGCGCGTGGAATAACCAATACACCAGTTATCGCGCATCTCTTTACTGGTACCGGTTTTGACCGCTGCCCAGAAGGGCAAGGTCAAGGGGCTTTCTAGCCCAAATGTGCCGCTACGGCTGCTCCGGTCGGCCAGAATGTCGCTCACAATGAAGCTGGCCGCGGGGTTCAGTAGCGCTGTGGGTGAGGCTCCCGGCCCCGGGCGCCAGCGCAGTGGGGCGAGTTGCCCGGCGTTCGCGAGGGTTCGATACGCGTTGACCAGTTCCCACAAGCTGACTTCCGGTGCGCCCAGCGCTAGGGCGTCGCCGTAGTAGTCGCTGTCACGGGCTAAATCCGTAAAACCCAGCGCCTGTAGACGGGTCAGAAACGTATCGCTCCCCAGCAGCATTAAGGTGCGGACGGCCGGTACGTTGAGCGAGCCCGACAGCCCCGTGCGGAGGCTCACGAGCCCGCGAAAACTGTGGTCGTAGTTTTGTGGCACATATAACCCACCGGGCGTCATCACGCTGAGCGGGGAGTCGTTGAGCAGTGAGGCGGCGCTGAGGTGGCGCGACTCAATCCCCAGCTGGTACAAAAAAGGTTTCAAAGTCGAGCCCGCCTGCCGCCGCGCCCGTACGCCATCAACGTGGCGAGCCGAGGACCACGGTGCACCATTGCCCAGGTAGGCGCGAATTTCGCCGGTGGCATTCTCGACCACCAGCACGGCGCCATCGCGTACGTTACGGTTGGCGAGCAGCGCCAGTTGGCGTTGCAGACTGTCGCGGGCAACCCGCTGCACGGTGGCATCCAGCGTGGTGTTGACGTTGCGCGCGGGGCCGTTTAACGCAACCTGGGCGAGCTGCGGCGCGAGTTCGGCAGCACCGGGCAGGGCGGCATGAGGGGTGAGTGCGTAGCGTGCACGCGCGCGAAAAGTCTCGCAGTCGATGGGGCTAGGTGCTAAGCGGCCCAGCGCACAACCGCGCGTGCTGAGGGTCTCTAGGCTTGTATTGGGCGCGCTGAGAAGGATGGCTAAGAGCAGGGAGTCGGTGTGGTCCAGCGCCGCGGGCGCGCGGCCGAGCAACACGCGGCTCGCGGCCTCTACGCCGGCAACTTCGCCGCGGTAGCTCGCGAGGTTGAGATAGGCTTCCAGAATCTCGCTTTTCGACCAGACCCGTTCCAGTGCGAGCGCGGCCTGTAGCTGTCGCCATTTCTGCTCAAGGCTGCGCGCACCGCGCGCGCGTAGTGCGGGGTCCAGACGCGCCGCGAGTTGCATCGTGATGGTGCTCGCACCGCGTGGCCGCCCGTGCCAGCCATCGCGCAACGCACCGAGCAAAGCCCACCAATCCACCCCTGCGTGGCGCTCGAAGCGCCGGTCTTCCAGCGCAATGACCCTGCGCGGTAGACCCGGCGCCATATCGGCGAGTGCCACCCAAGGGCCACGCCGCCGCACCATATCAGTCCGTAGGGTCTGCAAAACTTCGCCGTGGCGGTCCAGCAGGCGCGCCTCGCTAGGCGGATGTGCAGCGCGAACTTCGGCTAAGGTCGGGGTGGTGACGCTCAGTGGGGAGCGAGGCAGGCCCAACGAGACCCGCCCGCGCACCACCCCTGCGAGCAGGAGCAATGCGCACCCGATCACGCCTAGCCGGACCCACCCGGTGCGCCTCATCCTCATGGCAGGACAGTGATGGCCTCGTTGGGCAGGGCAGCAAAGAGACCGGGCGCATACAGCGCGTCGACTCGGCTAGGCGGCACACTGAACGTGCCTGCGTTGTTGAGTCGCACCCGATATTGCAGGGTCCAGCGACCCTGCGGCGCGTACTCAAAGTACGCCTGCCACGCCTCCGGCGAGCGTTCTTGCCAGGTGGGCGATAGCGCTAAAGGCGCGCCTGCGAGCGGCGCCAGCACGCTGCTGTCGCCGCCTAATCCCGCGCCTAAGGCCGTGGCGCCAGCGG